>NZ_JBHWEB010000002.1:24895-85859 GCF_042734395.1 Amycolatopsis sp. NPDC059657
GCCCCCCCCCTCGCCCCCCCTGCCCCCCCCGTTAATCCAGGCCGCATTCTTTTTCGGATAAAACGGCGTGGTGTTTGACCCCTTGTTTTACACCCGTCGGGAACACTCACGACCTAGCCAGGCTTCGGGATGTCGAAGTAGCTGCTGAAGCGGACCGCGGGCGCGTACTCGCCCTTCACCTTCACCTTGCCGGTGACGAACATGGCCGCGACGGCCGCGTTGCCGGTGGCCATGCGGATGAAATCCTCGACGGAAAGGGTGATCGTGGTGTCGGGGGCGCGGCCGAGATCGACGCTGGAAACGCAGACGCCGTCCTCGATGACCGTCTGAAAACGGTCGAAGCCGTCTTCACCGGAACCCTCGAGAAATCGCCATGAGACGACGAAGTTGACGTGCCTGGCTTTGTCCTCCATGAATTGGTCGGACATTCGCCGGAAAATCTCGTCGAGGAATACGCCACGCAACTCGGGGTGGTCGGCGATGGCCTTGATCTGCTCGCGGGACGCGCGGCTGACGATGTCGACGAGCACCTCGGTCGACAGAGAGCTGAGCTCGACGCCGGAGCCGGTACTTCCGAGCATGTGCAAGGTTTCCAGCACCTGCGTGAACTGTTCCGGCGTCAGCTTGGCCAGGTCGATCTTCTGGGCGAACGCGTTGACGGCGTGCTGGCCGCCGATGCGGGCCGCGGTAGCCCTCAGCGGGCGCGAAAAGCGCTGCCGCCAGGTCCTTACTTCTCCTCGGGAGGGCACGGGATCGGAGTCTAGGAGATTCATTCCGATTTCGGAAGCTGGAAGAAACCGCTTAAACCGGCCGCGAAAGCCAGGTCACCTTTGATTTTGATCTTTCCGGTGACAAATAGCACAGCGGGGGTCGCTTGACGGGTGACCAGCTTGAGGAAATCGGACGGCGCGAGGGTGATGGTCACCCTCGGCTGCTCGCCCATCTCGCGGCGCACCGTGCACGCGCCGTCCGCCAGCACGGTCTCGTAGCGGTCGTAGCCGCCCTCACCTGATCCGCCGGTGAGCCGCCAGCGGACTACCACGGCCAAATCCCGCGCACGGTCACGGTCGAGGTGCGCGTCCATCCGGTCGAAGATCTCATCGAGTTCGGCACGGGTCACCTTGGCGTCGTCAGTCTTGCCCACCCTTACAACCTACTCACGCGTAAGGCTACGCGCGAGTAGGTAGGGACGGCAAGCGAGCCGGAGACCCCTTTGGCACCGAATGACCGGTAGCTTTGTCCCTTGCATGAAGGAGGTCCCCGGTGTCCGAGGAAGTACAACGTCCACCCGAACGGGCGAGGCGCCTGCCCCGCGCGGTGCGTGAGCGGCAGATTTTGGACGCCGCCGTGCAGGTTTTCTCGCGCTATGGCTACCACTCCGCGTCGATGGACGAGATCTCCGAGGTCGCCGGCGTCTCCAAGCCGATGATCTACACCTATCTCGGGTCGAAGGAAGATCTCTTCGGCCAGTGCATCCGCCGCGAGGCGACGCGACTGCTCGAAGCCGTCCAGGCCGGCGTGCACCCCGAGCTGCCGCCGGACATGCAGCTTTGGCATGGCCTGCGCGCGTTCTACCGGTTCGTCGCCGACTATCGCGAGTCGTGGACCGTGCTGCACCGCCAGGCGCTGACCGTCGGCGGCGCGTTCGCGGCCGAGGTCGTCGACATGCGCACGCGCGCCATCGAACTGGTCGCGGCGCTCGTCGTGTCCGCGGGCACGCAGAAGGGACTCGGCGAGCAGGCCGAGTTCTCCGGTGAGGGCCTCGCGGCCGCGCTGGTCGGCGGGGCCGAGTCGCTCGCCGATTGGGCGCTCGACCACCCCGACGTCTCCGACGGCGTGCTCGCGTCCTGGCTGATGAACCTGGTGTGGCTCGGGTTCAACGACCTTGTCGAGGGTCAGGTCTGGAAGCCGTCAGAGACGAACGATTGAGCCTTCGAGGTGCGGCTTCGGCTTTCGGGCGTTCCACAGCTCGAACGCCCAGCCCTCATCGGTGTGCCATGAGGTGAAAGCCGCCTTCGCGGGCAGCAGCACCGGCTGCTTGAAGCGCACGTCAACGATGAACGCCTCCGGCAGCCTGCCTTCGAAGGCCGCGAGACTACGCGCCTTCGTCCACATGCCGTGCGCGATGGCCGACGGGAAGCCGAACAGCTTCGCGGTGACCGCGTGCAGGTGGATCGGGTTGCGGTCGCCGGAAACCTCGGCGTAGCGCCTGCCGATGTCGCCGGGCACCTGCCAGATCGCGCTCGGCGAAGGCGCCGCGAGCTGCTCACGCGGTCCGGAACCGGAGCCGCCTCCACGCCGCAGGTAGGTGCTCACGTCCGTCCACACGGGACTGTCGTGCACCGTGAGCTCACTGATCACGTCGAACTGTCGGCCTTTTTCGTGCGGACGCAGGTTCTCCGCGCGCACGCGAAGTGTGAACGTCTCGTCGATGCGCACCGGCCGGTGCTGGGTGATCCGGTTCGCCACGTGCACCATGCCGAGCAGGCCGAACGGGAAGTCCCGCTCGGTCATCAACGCCATCTGCAGCGGGAAAGCCAGAATGTGCGGGTAAGTCGCGGGTAACTCGTCGGTCAGCCGGAAACCGCAGACCTGGTTGTACGCCGCGAGATGCGCCGGGTCGACGACCACGCCGGTACGCACGAACTCCGTACCCGGCAAGCGATCGCCCTCGGATCCGAAGACGCTGCCGAGCAACGCCTTCGGGTACAGCGACGAAAGCGACGGGGTGGTGTCGAGCTCCTTGACGCTCATCACGCCCCCAGCAAAGCCTGGCCGCAGACACGGACCACGTTGCCGTTGACCCCGGCGGACGCCGGATTCGCGTACCAGGCAATGGTTTCGGCGACGTCGACCGGCAGGCCGCCCTGGCCCAGGCTCGCGAGACGCCGCCCGGCCTCGCGGATGAACAACGGCACGGCGGCGGTCATCTTGGTCTCGATGAACCCCGGCGCGACGGCGTTGATCGTACCGCCGTAGGCCGCCAGCTCTCCGGCGCCGACGTTCACCATGCCGATCACGCCCGCCTTGCTGGTGGCGTAGTTGGTCTGGCCGACGTTGCCCGCGATACCGGCGATCGACGAGACGCCGATGATCCGGCCGTTCTCCTTGAGCACCTTGCCGTCGATGAGCTTGTCGTTGACCGCGAGCTGCGAAGCCAGGTTGACGGCGATGACCGAGTCCCAGCCGCCCTCGTTCATGTTGCCGAGTGTCTTGTCCCTGGTGATGCCCGCGTTGTGCACGACGATGTCGACGCCGTCGTGTCGCGTGGTCAGGTACTCGGCGAGCTTCTCCGGCGCGTCGGCCGCGGTGATGTCGAGCTGCAGCGAGGAGCCGCCGACCTTGTTGGCCACCTTGGACAGGTCAGCGCCCTGCGCGGGGATGTCCAGCGCGACGACGTGCGCGCCGTCGCGGGCGAGCACCTCGGCGATGGCCGCGCCGATGCCGCGGGAGGCGCCGGTCACCAGCGCGACCTTGCCGTCGAGCGGCTTGTCCCAGTTCGCGGGCGCGGTCGCCGTCTTGGTGTGTGTGCCGACGCGGATGACCTGGGCGTCCACGAACGCCGACTTGGCCGAGAGCAGGAAGCGCATGGTCGACTCGGCCGCCTCTTCGGCGCCCTCGGCGACGTAGACGAGCTGAGCGGTCGCGCCGCGCTTGAGCTCCTTGCCGACCGAGCGGACGAACCCTTCGAGCGCGCGCTGTGCGATGCGCTCGCGGCCTTCCGCCAGCTCAGGAGGGGTGCCGAGGACGACAACCCGGCCGGACGCGCCGACGCTGCGGATCACCGGGTGGAAGAACTTGTAGACCTCACGCAGTTGCTTCGGGTCCGTCACGCCGGTCGCGTCGAAGACCAGCGCGGCGTGTTTTCCTTCCGCCGGGCTGGTGACGACCTCTATACCGGCGTCGGCGAGCTGATCGCGAAGAGTCTTCTCAAGGCGTCCACCGGGCGCGGCGCCGAGAAGTGCGGGACCCTCTAGAGCGGGTTGGCCGGGCTTGTAGCGGCGCAGGGTCGCTGGGTTCGGGAGGCCGAGTTTGGGCACCACGAACCGCCCCACCGGGGTTTTCGTGAACTGCTGATACCTGTCAGCCATCAGTTGCCTCCCGTGCCGCGTGCGTCACTTCGCAGTCTAACCTACTCGGGAGTAGGTTACAGTGTGATCCAGGACGACCAGAGAGGTGAACACCATGGCCACGAGGAAAGCGTCACCGGTACGCAAGGTCGCGATCATCGGTGGCAACCGGATCCCCTTCGCGCGCTCGAACGGGCCGTACGCGAAGGCGTCGAACCAGGACATGTTCACCGCCGCGCTCGACGGGCTGGTCAGCCGGTTCTCCCTGCAGGACGAGGTGATCGGCGAGGTCGCGGCCGGCGCGGTTCTCAAGCACTCCAAGGACTTCAACCTCGCGCGGGAGAGCGTGCTCGGCAGCCGCCTCAGCCCGGCGACGCCCGCGTCCGACGTGCAGATGGCGTGCGGCACCGGCCTGCAGGCGATCATCAACGTCGCCAACAAGATCGCGCTCGGGCAGATCGACTCGGCCATCGCGGGCGGTGTCGACACCACGAGCGACGCGCCGCTGGCCGTCAACGACGACCTGCGTCAGATCCTGGTCCGGCTCAACGCCGCCAAGACGCTCGGCGACCGGCTGAAGCTGGTCGCGAAGCTGCGTCCCGGCCACATCGTGCCGGAGATCCCACGTAACTCGGAGCCGCGCACCGGCCTTTCGATGGGCGAGCACGCCGCGCTCACCGCGAAGGTTTGGGAAATCACTCGCGAGGCGCAGGACGAGTTGGCCGCGACAAGCCATCAGAGGCTTGCTGCCGCTTACGACAATGGCTTCTTCGACGATCTCGTTACGCCGTTCCTTAAGCTCTCGCGCGACCAGAACCTGCGCGCAGACTCGACGGCTGAGAAGCTTGCGAAGCTCAAGCCCGCTTTCGGTGGCCCGGACGGCACGATGACCGCAGGCAACTCGACGCCACTGTCCGATGGCGCGTCGACTGTACTGCTCGGCACCGAGGAATGGGCCAAGGCGCACAAACTCCCGGTGCTGGCTTACCTGACGTTCTCGCAGACCGCGGCCGTCGACTACGTGCATGGCGACGAGGGTCTGCTCATGGCGCCCGCGTACGCGGTGCCGAAGATGCTCGCGCGTGCGGGATTGTCGTTGCAGGACTTCGACTTCTACGAGATCCACGAGGCGTTCGCGTCGCAGGTGCTCGCGACCCTGAAGGCATGGGAAGACCCGGCCTTCACCAAGGAGAAGCTCGACCTCGACGCGCCCCTTGGGTCGATCGATCGGGCGAAGTTGAACGTCAACGGGTCCTCGCTCGCGGCGGGGCATCCGTTCGCCGCGACCGGCGGCCGCATCGTCGCGACGCTCGCGAAGTTGTTGCACGAAAAGGGATCCGGCCGTGGCTTGATTTCCATCTGCGCCGCGGGCGGGCAGGGCGTCACGGCGATACTGGAGCGGTAAGGGAATAAACCCGAGTGCGTTTTGTCGGGGTCGAGGTCTAGCGTGTCGCCCTATGGTGGCAGTGCGCGCGAAAGCGCTGGTCAAGACCTACGGGTCCACACGCGCGCTCGATGGGGTCGATCTGGAGATCCCCTCGGGCAAGGTGCTGGGACTGCTTGGTCCCAACGGCGCCGGGAAGACGACGACCGTACGCATCCTGACCACGCTGCTTCGCCCGGATTCGGGCGAAGCGGAGGTGGCCGGGCATGACGTGCTGGCCGATCCGGACTCCGTCAGGCGCGCGATCGGGCTGTCCGGTCAGTACGCGGCGGTCGACGAGAACCTGACCGGGTTCGAAAACCTGTACATGGTCGGGCGGCTCTACGGCAGCAAGAAGCCGGCCGCCAAGGCCCGCGCGCGTGAGCTGCTCGCGCGGTTCCGGCTGGAGGACGCGGCCGACCGCCCGGCGAAGACATACTCGGGCGGCATGCGCAGGCGGCTCGACCTCGCCGGCGCGCTGGTCGCCGAGCCGACCGTGGTCATCCTGGACGAGCCGACCACCGGGCTCGACCCGCGCGGCCGCATCGACACCTGGGAAGTGATCAAGGAACTGGTCGCCGACGGCACCACCGTGCTGCTCACCACCCAGTACCTGGAAGAGGCCGATCAGCTCTGCGACTCGATCGTGGTGATCGACAAGGGCAAGGTCATCGCGCGCGGCACGGCCGACGAGCTCAAGAACCAGATCGGCGGCGAGCGGCTCGAGCTCGTCGTCGCCTCGCCTGACGACATCCCGGCGACCGTGCGGGTGCTCACCGAGGTCGGCAGCGGCACCCCGTCGACGGACACGCACACCCGCAAGGTCGACGTACTGGTCGAAGGCGGTCCGAAGGCGCTCATCGAGGCATTGCGCCAGCTCGACGGACTGGGCGTCACCGTGCAGGACGTCGCGCTGCACCGGCCGACCTTGGACGACGTGTTCCTTTCGCTCACCGGACACGCCACCGACGAGGGGGAACACAAGTGAGCAGCGTGGCCAAGGCTTTCTCGGATCGACGGGCCGAGCATCACCTGGCGAAACCTCAAGAACGTCCAGCGCACCCCCGACCGACTGAGGGGGAACACAAGTGAGCAACGTGGCCAAGGCTTTCTCAGATCGACGGGCCGAGCATCACCTGGCGAAACCTCAAGAACGTCCAGCGCACCCCCGACCGACTGAGGGTGGATACGAATGAGCAGCGTGACCAAGGCTTTCTCAGATGGTGGCGTGATCACCTGGCGAAATCTCAAGAACGTCCAGCGCAACCCGGACTGGCTGATGGCGGCGACGCTGCAGCCGATCATGTTCGTGCTGCTCTTCGCGTATGTCTTCGGCGACGCGATCGGCGGCTCGGCGGGCGGCGCGGCGTATCGCGAGTTCCTGATCGCGGGCATCTTCGCGCAGACCGTCGCGTTCAACTCGGCGTTCACCGTCATCGGGTTCGCGAACGACCTGCAGAAGGGCATCATCGACCGCTTCCGCTCGCTGCCGATCTCCCGGTTGGCCGTGATCTTCGGTCGTACCACCTCGGACCTGGTGGTCAGCGTGGTCGCGCTGATCGTCATGTCGCTGTGCGGCCTGCTGGTCGGCTGGCGGATCCGCGGCAGCTTCCTCGACGCGGTGCTCGGCTACCTGGTGATGCTGATGTTCGCGTGGGCGCTGTCCTGGGTCGGCGCGTGGATCGGCCTGGTCGCGCGCAGCGTCGAGGTCGCCCAGAGCGCGGGCCTGATGTGGATGTTCCCGCTGAGCTTCATCTCGACGGCCTTCGTCCCCGCCGACAAACTGCCAGGCGTCCTCAAGGCGATCGCGGACTGGAACCCGTTCACCGCGGTCATCAACTCGGCCCGTGACCTCTTCGGCAACCGGTTCGGCGCCCCGCCGACCGGCTGGCCCGCCGAGCACGCGTCCCTCTACTCGATCCTGTGCTGCGTCGTGATCATCGCGATCTTCGCCCCGCTGGCCACCGCCCGCTACAAAAAGGTCGCCAGCCGCTAGACCCAACAAAATCCCCAGTGCGTCTTTCGGTCCTTGGTAGGGACCGAAAGACGCACTGGGGATTTTTTACTTGCTGAGGGCCTTTTCGGCGCGCTTCTCGGCTTTTTTGGCGGCGCGGCGGGCGCGCCAGCCGAGGGAGGGCTTGCCGGCGGTGTCGCCGACCGCGAGGAGGAGGCCGCCGGCGAGGCTGGCGTTCTTGATGAACTGGGTCTGCTGGTTGGCGCGCTCGGCCGGGTCCTTGATCTCCCAGAAGCGGTGCGTGGCCAGCGTGGTCGGGACCAGGCTCCCGAACAGGGCGAGAGCGGCGAGCCGCGGCGCCTTGCCGGAAGCGAGTGCGAGGCCGGCGCCGATCTTCACGGCCGCGTCGAGGCGGACGAGGGTGGCCGGGTCGCGGGGTACCGACTCGGGGACGATGCCCTCGAGCTTGTCGAAGGTGTCGGTCAGGAAGGGTTCCGCCGCCTTCGCGTGTCCCTGAGCGTCCCGGAGCGCGTTGATGCCGCCGAAGACGAAGATCGAAGCGAGCAGTGGACGTGCGACACGACGGAGTATCACGGTCCTGCCTTTCTCTGGTGCGGATGTGTTCCCGAAGTTACGCCCAGAATGCCCACGCGTCCTGGTCTCCAACCACGCTACCGCCGTATCCGGCTATCTAGCTTGAACGCTATAAAGAGCTAGCAAGCGGGATAGGCCCTCGGCAGCCGGAAGCCACGCGCGGCCGCGATGTCGCGGAGCTGATCCGGGTAGTCGGTGATGATGCCGTCGACGCCGTCGTCGATGAGCTTGTTGGACGTCGCCACGTCGTCGATCGTCCAGGGGATGACCTTGATCCCGGCCCGGTGCGCCTCGTCTACCAGCGCCTTCGTGGTGAACGGCTGGTAATTGGGGTCGCCGGCGTGGCCGCCCTGCGGGTTGCCGTGGACCGGCGACAACGCGGAGGCGCCGAACGATTTGACCGCTCGAACCGGGCTGCCGCCGAAATCGTCGATGTCGAGCCCGCCGAGCCACGGCGACTTGCCGGGCTGGCCGACCTGGAGGAACTCCGGCTGGGTCAGCGCGACCGTCGGGATCCACGGCGCGGCCTTGCGCATGAGCATCAAGGCGCCCCAGTCGAAGCTCTGGACTGTGACGTTGCGCGCGAAGCCGGAGCGCGAGATCTCCTGCACCGCGCGGCTGACGAACTGCTCACGCGGCGCGGTCTCCTGTGGCGCGGCCGCCTCGACCTTGGTCTCGATGTTGAACTTCAGGCCCCACGCACGGTGCTCGCGCGCGAGCTGGAACAGCTCCGCGAGCGTCGGCATCTTGGCGCCGGGCGAGAGCGTCTGGTTGGGGAAGTTGGGCTGCCGGATCGAGCCGCAGTCGAGCGTGCGGACCTGCGCGAACGTCAGGTCTTTGACGTACTTGCCGACATAGGGGAACGCCGGGTCGCCCGGCGTCGCCGGCGCGGTGTCCTTGCACTTCGCGGCCGTCGTCTTGCGGTCGTGCGTGATCACCTCACGGCCGTCCTTGGTGATCTGGAGGTCCAGCTCCAGCGTGGTGACGCCGAGTTCCATCGCCTTGCCGAAGGACGCGAGCGTGCTCTCCACGGTGAGCCCGATGCCGCCGCGGTGCGCCTGGATGTCGAACTGCCGTCGCGGATGCGCGTCGGCGACACCCACCAAGGTCGTCGTGAGCAGGCCGGTCAATGCCAGCGCGAGTGTCTTCATGAGTGAACGGTGTCACCGCCGGGTGAATTCGGATTGACCTTGACGCAACGTCAACCTCTACCGTCGTAGACGTGCCGAACGAGAAGGAGTGGTCGATCCAGGACATCGCCCGCTCAGCCGGGACCACGAGCCGCACGCTGCGCCACTACGGCGACATCGGGCTGCTCGAACCCAGCCGCGTCGGAAGTAACGGTTACCGCTACTACGACCAGGACGCGCTCGTCCGCTTGCAGCGGATCCTGCTCCTCCGGGAGCTGGGACTCAGCCTGCCGTCGATCGCCGAGGTGCTCGAGGGGGAGCAGAACACCGCGGCGGCGTTGCGGGCGCATCTGAAGTGGCTGGAAGACGAGCGACGGCGGCTCGGACGGCAGATCGAGTCGGTCAAGACGACTCTGCGGAAAACGGAGGGAGGTGAACAACTGATGGCAGACGAGATGTTCGACGGCTTCGATCACACGGAGCACGAGAAGGAGGTCACCGAGCGCTGGGGAGCCGAGGCCTACCGCAAGGGGGATCAGTGGTGGAAGTCGCTGACCGCCGAGGAGAAGAAGGCGCACCAGCAGCTCCAGGTCGACATCGCGGCCGACTTCGGCCGGGCGAAGCTCGACGGCCTGACGGTCGACAGCACCGAGGTCCAGGCGATCACCGGGCGGCTGCACGACTGGCTGCGCGGACCGGTCGGGACCGTGTCGAAGGAGTACTTCGCCGGGCTGGGCCAGCTGTACGTCGACGACCCGCGCTACGGGCAGTACGACGAGAAGCAAGGCCCGGGCACGGCTGAGTTCATGCGCGACGCGATGAAGGTCTACGCGGAGCGGAACCTTTAAGAAGGCCGGGGCTGCAGACCCGGCTTCACCCGACACGCCTAGTGCTATCTCGCGGATTATCGGGCTGACGCTAGAAACCCCGATAGCTTGTTAGCGTGGATCCCATCCGCAACCCCTTCGCCCCGGGCGCCGGTCAACGGCCACCCGAGCTGGCCGGTCGCGAGCGCGAGCTCAAGGCGTTCGAAGTAGTTCTCGAACGCGTCGCGCGGGGACGTCCCGAACGAAGCCTGGTGCTGACCGGGCTGCGTGGCGTCGGCAAGACCGTGTTGCTGGGCGAGCTGCGGTCGATGGCGATCAAACACGGCTGGGGCGCCGGCAAGATCGAAGCCCGCCCGGACGCCGAACTCCGCAGGCCGCTGTCCGCGGCGCTGCACCGAGCCATCCGCGACCTCGCTGTCCGGCATCGCGCGCCGGACCGGGTCGAAGAGGTGTTGGGCGTGCTGAAAGCGTTTGCGCTCAAGGCCAACAAGCCGGACGCGAAGCTGCGCGAGCGCTGGCAGCCGGGCATCGACGCGCCGGCCGCGGTCGGCCGCGCGGATTCCGGGGACATCGAGATCGACCTGGTGGAGCTGTTCACCGAGGTCGCCGAGCTGGCGTCGGACGTCGGCACCGGCGTCGCGCTGCTCATCGACGAGATCCAGGACCTCATGCCGGACGACGTGTCCGCGCTGTGCGCCGCCTGTCATGAGCTGTCGCAGTCGAACGCGCCGTTCGTCGTGGTCGGCGCCGGGCTGCCGCACGTGCCCGCGGTGCTCTCGGCTTCGAAGTCGTACTCGGAGCGGCTGTTCCGCTATGCCCGTATCGACCGGCTCGAACGTGAGGACGCGGACCGCGCGGTGCTCGCGCCGATCGAGCGCGAGGACGCGGGCATCGAACTCGAGGCGCTCGACGCGCTCTTCGACGCTTCCGGCGGCTACCCGTATTTCATCCAGGCCTACGGCAAGGCGGCTTGGGACGCGGCTCCAGCCGATCCGATCACGGTCAAAGACGTCCAG
Organism: Amycolatopsis sp. NPDC059657; assembly: GCF_042734395.1. Taxonomy (NCBI): domain Bacteria; kingdom Bacillati; phylum Actinomycetota; class Actinomycetes; order Pseudonocardiales; family Pseudonocardiaceae; genus Amycolatopsis; species Amycolatopsis sp. NPDC059657. The sequence continues at coordinate 35,910 of NZ_JBHWEB010000002.1, forward strand.
ATGGCGGCGCCGGAGGCGGAGTCGGAGCTCGCGGTGGGCTTCTTCGGCTCGCGCTACGAGCGCGCGACGCCTGCCGAGCGCGAGTACCTGCTCGCGATGGCGGAACTGACCCAGGGCCGCGACGAGTCGGCCGCCACCGCGGATGTCGCCGTCTACCTGGGGCGTAAGCCGTCCTCGCTGTCGCCGGCGCGTGATTCGCTCATGAAGAAGGGGCTCGTGTTCTCCGCCGAACGCGGGCACATCGCCTTCACCGTGCCGCATTTCGGTCACTACCTGCTCAAACGCGGCGACGAGTAGTCACCTGGCCGGCTTTATCCCGGTCGATACACGTACCTAGCGTTATATAGCGAATTTGCTAGATAGACGTAGGGTTGCCTAGCCGTGACCTGGACCACGAATCCGTCCGTACGAAGGCCCCTGTTTGCCGATGATTCATCGGCAGGTGCGCCAGATCACCGGATAATCGTTGGACTACTTGTGAAAAAAGGCGCATACTAGATGCACAAGCCGAGAACACCAAGAGATCCTCGAAGGGGATGCAGAACCGATGAACAACATCGCCGCCAAGCTCCGTGCCCGCCGCGCAGAGGCTCGCACTCGCCGGGCGCTGAACCGGGCGATCGACACCGCGGCCACCGCGACCGTTCGTCAGGAGCTCATCGCGATCGCCCAGGCGCGTCAGACCTTCACTCGCTGATCCACTTTCGGGTGGCCACCTTCACCCGAATGAGTGACCTAGAACACATAACGCATGGGGTGTAACGCCATTCGCTGTGGCGTCGATACCCCAGATGACCCCGTGATGCTGGCGGACCCCCGACCTGGCAGCATCACGGGGTTTCCATTTGGCACGAATTCGGTTGCGACCAGCGCTGATGCGGCGTAATGCTTGACCATGTCAACGACTTAGTTGAGGTGGTCAATGAACGACCAGCAGCTGACCGAGCGGGTCGCCACGGTCCGGGCCTTCAACCGTCTCTACACCGGCGTGATCGGCGTCCTGAACGAAGGACCGGCCGACGCCGAGTACTCCCTCAGTGAAGCGCGCGTGCTCTTCGAGCTGTCGCAGCGCGAGTCCACTCGCGTTCCTGACCTGCGCAAACGTCTCGATCTCGACGCGGGCTACGCGAGCAGGCTACTGGCACGCCTCGAATCAAGAGGCCTGCTGACCCGCGACCGCTGCGAGGACGACGCCCGGCGCCAGATCGTCCAGCTCACCGAGGCAGGCCATGCCGCGTTCCGGCTGCTCAACGAGCGGACCGTCGAGCAGATCGGCGGCCTGCTCGCCCGCTTCAGCGACCTCGAGCAACAGAAGCTGCTCGACGCGATGGGCACCATCAGCGGCCTGGTCGGCGAACGCCCGTCGAACCCCGCGCTCGTACTCCGCCCGCCACGGTCGGGTGACCTCGGCTGGGTGATCGAACGCCATGGCGCGGTCTACGCCCAGGAGTACGGCTGGGACGAGGGCTTCGAAGCGCTCGTGGCCAGGGTCGCCGCGGACTACGTCGACGGCAAGGGCACCGCGCGCCAAGCAGGCTGGATCGCCGAGCTCGACGGCGAACGGGTCGGCAGCATCTTCTGCATGCCCGGTCCGGACGCGAAGACGGCCAAGCTGCGGCTGTTGCTCGTCGAGCCACAAGCGCGCGGCTTCGGCTTGGGGAAGCGGCTCGTCGACGAGTGCGTCGCGTTCGCGCGCGCGAGCGGGTACTCGGCGATGACGCTGTGGACAGTCGATCTGCTGAGCGCGGCCAGGCACATTTACCAGCGCGCCGGGTTCCGGCTCGTCGAGCAGGAGCCGGTGCACGAGTTCGGCCATGACCTGGTCGGTCAAACCTGGCGACTGGAGTGGTGAACCATGTTCGTCGTCTATTGCCCGGTCTGTGACCGGCGGACCCTGCTCGGCGTCGACGAGGTCGACTGGGTGGAGAACCTCCAGCCGGGGATGATCTCGGTCAGCGGCCACTGCCCGCGCGGGCACGACGTGGCACTGCTGACCGGCGACAAGTTCAAGCCGAACGAGGACCCGCGCTACTACGGCCCCACGCCCAAGCTCTGGCACAAGCCCGCACGCAAGCTGGCCGCGCTGTTCGGCAAGCTGTTCCGCCGCCGCACTAACGCGGCAGCCTGCCCATGAGGAAGAACTCCGGGTTCGGCCGCAACGCGGTCAGGTGAGCCAGGCGGTTCGACATCGCGAACAACGCGGTGATCGCGCCGACATCCCAGATCTCGTCGTCGGTCAGGCCTGCCTCACGGGCGTCCGCCAGCTCGGCCTCGCCGAACGCGGCCGAGTCGTGCGCCAGCGCCAGCGCGAGGTCGACGATCGCGCGCCCGCGCTCATCGAGTTCGACCTGCCACGGGTTGCTCGAAACCCGATCGGCCAGCTCGGGATCCTTGGTTCGCACCCGCAGGATCGCGCCGTGCGCGACCACGCAGTACGTGCAGTGGTTGGCACCCGAGGTCGCGACGACGACCAGCTCACGCTCGGCCTTGGTCAGCCCGTCGGACTTGTCCATCAGCGCGTCGTGATAGTCGAGGAACGCGCGCAGCTCGGCGGGCCGATGCCCGAGCGCGCGGAAGATGTTCGGCACGAAACCGGACTTCCCGGCGATCGCGCCGATCCGTTCGCGCAGGTCGTCCGGCAGTGCTTCGGGCTCGACCACGCCGAACCGGCTCACTTCGTCGCTCATGGATTCCACCGTAGTGTCGATTTGCCGCGCGGTTGTTCGTCTAGGGACCATCAACCCAACGGAAGGAGAGCGGCCATGCCGAACTTCATCGGTTTTCTCCGTAGCACCCAGGAACGCGAAACCCAGCTCGCTCCTGGCGAGGGGCAGCGCGCGCTCGAGCGGTACATCGCGTGGAGCGAGGACCTCGAAAAGCAGGGCAAGCTGATCAGCGGTGGCGGACTCTCGCGCCGCGGCCGTGTGGTCAGGGCTGTCGACGGGGAGCTGACCTCGACCGACGGCCCGCACGCCGAAGCCGCTGAGATCGTCGGCGGGTACATCGTGATCGTGGCGAACGATCTCGACGAAGCCGAGAAGCTGTTCGGCACGCATCCGCACCTGGAGTACGGGCCGATCGAGGTGCGCAAGGTCGGCGAACGCGGGTGCGAGGACTGACATGCCCGCGTCGACGGACGGCGTGGTGGAGCATTTGTTCCGGCACAGTGCCGGGCGGATCACCGCCACGCTGCTCCGCGCGCTCGGCCCGGAACGTCTCGATCTCGCCGAGGAAGCCGTGGCCGACGCGCTGGAGCTGGCGTTGCGCACCTGGCCGCAGACCGGTGTCCCGGAGAATCCCAGCGGCTGGCTGTTCCGGGCCGCGCGCAACCGGGCGCTGGACGTGGTGCGCCGCGAGCGGACACTGCGCACGAAACTGCCGCTGCTCGCCGAACTCGACCACGTCGAGCAGACCGCGGGCGACGACGAACTCGCGCTGATGTTCCTGTGCTGCCATCCCGCGCTGCCGGTCGTTTCGCAGGTGGCGTTGACGTTGAAGACCGTCGGCGGGCTGGGGGTCACCGAGATCGCGTCGGCCTTGCTGACCAAGCCGGCGACCGTGGCGCAGCGGCTGACCAGGGCGAAGAAGTTCCTTCAGGGCAAAGAGCTCGGCCTGCCTGCCGACGACGCTCTGGAGTCGCGTGTGGACAGTGTGCTCGCGATTCTGTACCTGCTGTTCAACGAGGGCTACGACACGACCACCGGCGAAGTGGCGATCCGCGGTGAGCTGTGCGGTGAGGCGATCCGGCTGGGCAAGCTGCTGCTCGCCCAGCCGAGGACCGACCTGCCGCGCGTGCGTGCGCTGGTCGCGTTGATGTTGTTGCAGGCCAGCAGGCTGCCAGCGCGTGTCGACGCCGATGGCGACCTGCTGTTGATGGACGAACAAGACCAGTCCGAATGGGACACAGCGATGATCGCCGAAGGCACTCGGCTGTTCGAAGCCGCCTGCGTCGGCGATGAGCTGTCGGCGTATCACGTGGAAGCCGCGATCGCGCTGTGCCACAGCACGCCGCCGACGGACTGGAAGCAGGTTCTCGCGCTCTACGACCAGCTGTTACAGCTGCGGCCGTCGCCGGTCGCGCGCCTGAACCGGGCGATCGCACTGTCCATGGTGGACGGTGCGGCCGCCGGCATCGCCGAGCTGGAAAGGCTCGACCTGCCCGGCTACACGCTGCTTCCGGCCGTGCTCGGCGCGTTGTGGCTCAAGGCGGGGGATCCCGCGAGAGCCCGTGCATACAACGAAGCGGCGCTGGAGCTCCCGTGTTCGGAGCCCCAGCGCCGCTTCCTGCTACGCCGTCTTTAGTGGGCGCCCACCGCGCGAAGGTCCTTGTCGCCTTCGTCGGCGTGGTAGTCCTCCGGGTTCGTGCTGTCGGTGCCGTTGAACACCTTCATCTTCCGCGCGATCACCGTGAAGATCACCGCGACCAGCAGGTTCGCCACCAGCGCCACGAAACCGACGTAGATCTGCACCTGGGAACCCGAGAACGGGTGCCAGCCGAAGATCGACAGGTTGCCCAGCGGCAGCGCCGAACCGGCGAAGTGCTGCTTTCCGGTGGCGGGGTTGCCGATGCCGTACAGGATGATCAGGCCCCAGCCGAGCCCGACGGCCCAGCCGGCGACCAGGCCCCAGCGGTGCAGCCACCGGGTGTACAGCGAAATCGCCACCGCTGGCAGCGTCTGCAGGATCAGCACGCCGCCGATGAGCTGCAGGTCGATGGAGAACTGCGGGTCGATGAACAGGATGAACGCGACCGCGCCGAACTTCACGATCAGCGAAGCGAGCTTGGCCTGCTTCGCCTCCTGCGCGTGCGTGGCGTCCTTCTTGATGAACTCCTTGTAGATGTTGCGAGTCCACAGGTTCGCCGCGGCGATCGACATGATCGCGGCTGGCACCAGCGCGCCGATACCGATGGCCGCGAAGGCGATTCCGGCGAACCAGGCCGGGAACTGGCCGTCGAAGAGCACCGGGACGATCGTGTTCGTGTCTGGCTTGCCGGTGGCCGCGTTGTTGATCGGCTTGGCTCCCGCGCTGATCGCGAAGTAACCGAGCAGTCCGAGCAAGCCGAGCAGCAGCGAATACGCGGGCAGCGCGACCATGTTGCGCTTGATGACGCTGCGGCCACGCGAAGCGAGCACGCCGGTCAGTGAGTGCGGGTACAGGAACAACGCCAGCGCCGAACCCAGGGCCAGCGTTATGTACTGCAGCTGGTTGTTGCTGTTCAGGTAGATGCCGTCGGTCTTGGCGGGCGTCGCGTCGAACTTCGCCTTCGCGGTGTCGAAGATGTGCGCCCAGCCGCCCAGCTTGCTCGGCAGGTAGATGATCGCCGCGATGATCACCACGTAGATCAGGATGTCCTTGACGAACGCGATCAGCGCGGGCGCGCGCAGGCCGGACTGGTAGGTGTAGACCGCCAGGATGACGAAGGCGACCAGCAGCGGCAGGTGCCCGACGATGCCGGAACCGTTGAGCCCCATCGTGCGCAGCACCGACTCGAGGCCGACGAGCTGCAGCGCGATGTACGGCATGGTCGCGACGATGCCGGTGAGCGCGATCAGCAGCGCGAGCACCGGCGAGCCGAACCGGCCGCGCACGAAGTCGGCGGGCGTCACGTAGCCACGCGAGCGCGAAACCGACCACATCCGCAGCGCGGGCAGCAGCACCAGCGGGTAGGTGATGATCGTGTACGGCAGCGCGAAGAATCCCATCGCGCCCGCGCCGAAGATGAGAGCGGGTACCGCGACGAACGTGTATGCGGTGTAAAGATCACCGCCGATCAAAAACCAGGTGACCCACGAGCCGAATTTGCGGCCGCCGAGTCCCCATTCGTCCAGATGGTCGAGCGAGGCCGCCGCCTTCCAGCGGGAGGCGAGGAAACCGAGCACCGTCACCAGCAGGAAGAGCGCGGTGAAGATGATGAGTTCCGGCCACTGGATGTTGCTCACTTAGCCCCCTCGTCGAGGTCGTCGACACTCAGTTTGTCCGTACGCTCGACGGTCGGCTTGCCCTTGGTTCCCCAGTAGACGATGCCGGTCGAGATGACACCGACGAAGACGAATGCCAGCTGGAACCAGTAGAAGAAGGGCATGCCGAACAACCTCGGGTTCTCGAAGTTGAACAGCGGTGTCACCAAGATCAGCAGTGGCACGAGCAGGAACAGGTTCCACGGGCTGAACTGAAACCCGCTCACCTTTCCGCTGGACTTACCAGACGACATCGGACCTCACCTAACACTCCCGTAACCAGCGGTTAGTGCCGCTGACCCTAGAACGTAGAGGCGGTCTCGTCACGTCCGTCCTATATCGATTTGATCAGCGGCTGCTTGGAGCAACACTCCGCCCGACGAAGGGCGGTTGCTACTGACCGTTCGGACGGATATCAATAGCCCCAAGTCGCGGAGCACGTCTTCGCACGACGATTGAATAGGGGCATCGAATGAAGCGACTCCGCTATGCGGTGGTGATTCCGGCTCTCGCCGGCACCATGCTGGCCGGGTTCACTCCTGCTTTCGCAGGTCAAGAGGCCAAAGGTCAGCCTCTGAACTCCACGAACATCCCAGCTCAGTACGCGAGCCAGAAGCTCGACTGGCACAAGTGCGTCGTCGGCGCCGACCTGCCGACCCCGCCGCCCGCCGGCGCGGAGAACATCGAGTGCGCCGTCTTCAAGTCGCCGCGCAACTGGTACCGCACGAACGAGAAGATCGACCTCACGATCGCGGTCAGCAGGCTGAAGGCGACCGGTCCCGAGTCGACCGGCAGCGTGTTCACGAACCCCGGCGGCCCCGGCGCGCCCGGCCGCAACTTCCCGGCCCGGCTGCGCAACCAGACCCGCCTGCGCGCCGCACAGGACATCATCGGCATCGACCCGCGCGGCACGGGCAAGAGCACCAACATCACCTGTGGTGGCGCGATCGGCACCGGCTCGGACCTCGACCCGCGTGACCGCGACCGCGACAACCTGAACCTGATCCTCGACGCGACGAAGTACGCGGCGCACTCGTGCCAGGTCAAGTCGGGCGAGCTCGGCCAGTACATCAACACCGACCAGACGGTCCACGACCTCGACCTGCTGCGCGTGCTGCTCGGCCGCGACAAGATCAACTGGGTCGGTTACTCGGCGGGCACCTGGATGGGCGCGCACTACGCGCAGCAGTTCCCGACCCGCACCGGCCGGTTCATCCTCGACTCGGCGACCGAGTTCACCACCTCGTGGCACGACTCGTTCGACTGGCAGCCGCTCGGCTTCGAGCGCCGCTGGCGTCAGGACTTCCTGCCGTGGATGGCGAAGTACGACAACCTGTACCACTTCGGCACCACCGGTGAGGCCGCTCGCCAGACCTACGAGAAGGTCCGCTACGCGCTGACCCAGAACCCGGTCGAGGTCGACGGCTCGAACGTCTCGGCCAACGGGCTCGACTCGTTCATCGCCTCGCAGCTCTACGCCAAACGTTCCTTCCCCGGTCTCGCCAGCTACCTGGTCAACGTGAAGACGCTGACCGAGGGTTCGGCTTCGCAGTCGCAGAAGGCCGCCGCGGCCCGTGAGGTCAAGGCGGAGAGCAAGGCCACCGAGGCGCTCGGCCCGCAGCCGCTGATGGTCCCGAGCGACGGCGACGCCTACGACGCCAGCTTCTGGACGATCCCGTGCAACGAGGGACCGTGGCCAGGCAACCGCCAGAGCGTCATCCGTGACTCGCAGAAGCTGATCAACAAGGATCTGCCGCTGCTGGGTGCCGGCTGGCTGATCCAGCCGTGCATCTTCTGGAAGCGTCCCCCGGCTCCGCTGCCCGTGCTCAACGGTGTCGGCGTGCCCCCGGTGATCATCGTCCAGTCGGTGCACGACCCGGCGACCCCGATCGAGGGCGCGACCCGTGCGCACAAGGCGTTCGCGAACTCGCGGATGCTGACCATCACCGGAGAGGGTGACCACGGCATCTACGCGGGCGGCAACGCGGCTGTGGACAAGATCGTGGAGGACTACCTGGTCGACGGCAAGGTGCCGAACGACCAGAGCATCCCCGGCATCCCGCTTCCGGTGCCTCCGGGCGCCTGATACCCCCAGGTGTTGTGGGCCCCGTCGAGTTTCGGCTCGGCGGGGCCCTTTTCTCTTGCCTGTGGGTACCTGTGCACAGAGTTGTCCACAGGTTGTGGATATGTGGATCGGTATTACTATTGGGGCATGGTTCGGGTCCCACTTACGGATGAAGAGCGGTCACGCGGTGAGCGCCTCGGCGCGATCCTGCGCGCCGCACGCGCCTCGCGCAGCATGGTCGACGTCGCGCTCGAAGCGGGCATCTCGGTGGAGACCCTGCGCAAGATCGAGACCGGACGGATTCCGACGCCCGCGTTCTTCACGGTGACCGCCATCGCGGCCGCGGTGGAGCTGCCGCTCGAGGCGTTGCAGGCGGCCGTCGCCGAGCCTCCGGAGTCCGAGGTGCCCCGAGCCTCGTGAGCCAGGGTCGTGAGTGGTACGGCCGGTTCTAACCGGCCAAAACGCTCACGACCCTTTACGAGCGGGCGGCGCGGGGGCGTAGCTGGGCCAGGATGTGGTCCCGGTCGTTCAGGAAGACGTAGCTCTCCAGCGGGAGTTCGTACGTGTTGAGCAGGCGCTCCAGGTCGGCGTACTCGTCGACCGTGAGGTGGATGTTCTCGGCGCAGAGGTGGGCGATCAACGTGTCGACCAGCTCATCCCACTCGCCTGACCACAACAGGCCGCGGTAGTGCATGAAGTCGTCCTGAGGCAGGCGGTTGGCCAGCTGGGCGAGCAGGACGTCGGCGAAGTAGCTGATGCGGCCTGCCGCCAGGTCGGCGACCGTGGGGTTGGCCGGGTCCTTCGCGGTGTCGGGGTTGCGGACGACTCCGGGGCCCGCGATCGGGAATGCCGTGTGGACCATGCCGTCTTCCTCGACCAGCACCACCACGTGCACGCCGTAGCGCTCGCCCGCGCAACGCCAGCGGCCGTTGTACTGACGAGTGCGGGGCTCGCCGGGATCGTTGGCGACGTCCTTGATGACGGCGATGATCTGCTCGTCGGTCCAGCCGGGTGGGAATTCGCTGGTCGCCCTGCGTCCCGCACCCGGTGCATGTCCGCCACCCACCACGAGCTCCCTTCCGATCACTGGCGAGCCTAGCCTGCGAACGGCGTATCGGAATGGACCAAAAGCGGGTACGGCGGTAGCTATTTCACCCCAAAAGCTCGCATTTCAGTTACAGAACGTCACCGTTTCGAGTGAGGACGGCCAGGATCAGCGTCGAGACGATCAGCAGATCGGGGCCGCGCAGAAGCTGGGCGAACAACCGGATCGGAATCTGGCCGAGTACCCGTGAGGTGACGATGCCGAGGTTGTCGAAGGTGGTCGGCGGCCGGGTCGCGGTGCGGACCGCCGACACCGCCACGATCGGCAGCGTCAGCAGCGCCGCGTGACTCGGTGGGTCGCCCAGCACCAGGCCCGCGGTCATGAGCATCACGCCCCATCCCGCGGCCAGCACCAGCATGACGCCCAAGTTCGCCAGCCAGAGTTCTCGGCCGGACGCGCCGAGCCAGCGACGGCGGCCCTCGTTGCGCCACAGCTCGCCGATGCCGCCGGTGAATGGGATGAGCGCGCAGTACGCGGTCAGCGCGACGAACACGACGTCCGGGATGGCCGGTGCGGCCGCGGAGCCGAGTACCGCGGCGAGCGCGAGCGAGACCGCCGCGCCCCAGTAGCGGGCCCGGCCGGCGACGCCGAGCCACGCGAAGCGAAGCGCGGTCGGCCGCCGCAGTGAAAACCGGACGGGGCGGGCGGCGGGCAGTAGCGCCAGCGGGTCGAGGAAGGTCAGCGAGACCGTGCGGACGAGGCGTTCGTTCCAGCCGTCGACCAGTTCCTTCCGCCCGGCGCGGAGCACGGTGTCCGCGGTACGCCACCGAACCGCGCCCAGCGCGAACAGTGCCGCCGCCAGCAGTTCGAGCGCGAGTGGATCCAGCCGTGCCCGTGCGACGAGCAGGCCGAGCGACGCGAGCAGTACCGGGCCGAACTCTTCCCCGCGCACGGGTGGCCGCCTGGCGGTCGAGAGCGAGACCGCCGCGCTGCCCAGCAGCACCGCGGCCGCGGCAAGCCACACCTCTCCGCCGACGCCTGCCGCGACACCGGTCAGCGCGCCGACGTAGACGAAAAGCCCGACGCCGACGCACCAGACCGCCCACATGCGGCGGCCGATGGCCCGCGAACGGTCGCCGCCCGCGAAGTCCAGCCAGGTCAACATCGCGGGCTCCGCCCACACGAAACCTCGGCGCAGCAAGGCACGCCACATCAGCGCGCCACAGACGACCAGCAGGCCGAGTATCGCCTGTACGTCCGCTGTGGACTGTCCGAAAAGGAACGACCGCAACGACGGCAGCCGGAAGAACGCCTGCACCGCGACGCCTGCCGCGAACAACCCCAGCAAGGTCGCCGAATCGCCGGGGCGCACGCCGCCGAACCGCTGCCTGCCGGGCACCTGGACCGGCGCGCTGACCGTCACGCGAACTCCAGCACGCTGTCGGCGGCCTCCAGCAGCGGCGGGTGGTGGGTCGCGACGACCACCGCCGCGCCCGCCGCCGTCGAGCGCGCGATCAGCGCGGTCAGCCAGTCCTTGCCGTCAACGTCCAGCGCCCGTTCCGGCTCGTCGAGCAGCAGCACGTCGTGCGGCCTGACGGTGGCTCCGAGCAGCATCAGCCGCCGTCGCTGCCCTGCGGAGAACAAACCGGCCGGGAGGTTCGCGCGCTCGCCCAGCCCGGCGTCGGCGAGCAACGCGCCGAAGTCGCCGAGGTCGAAGCGGAATGAACCGGCCAGCAGCTCCAGGTGCTGGATCGGGGTCAGCTCGGCGAAGAAGTCCGAATCGTCCATCAGCACGGAAACGGCGCGCCGGAATTCGACCCGCCGCTCGTCCGGGGCCATCCCGGCCACCTTGATCTCGCCGGTCGTCGGCGCCTGCATGCCATAGAGACAGCGCAGCAGGGTCGACTTGCCGGTGCCGTTCGGGCCGATGATCGCCGCGCATTCACCTGGCTCGACGACCAGGTCGAGTTCGGAGAACAACCAGTCGTCGGCCAACTGGACGCCGAGGCCGTCGACCTCGATCACTTCAGCAGCTCGATCACCGGCGCGAAGCTCTCCATGGTCCCCTCGAGCACGGTCAGGTACGTGAAGCCGAACCGTTCACGGTTCGCGCGGATCTGCTCGGCCATCTGCTCGTGGGTGCCGCACAGGAACGTCGGGATCTCGCCGATCTGCTCGATGGTCAGCCCGTCGATCTGCTTCGAGGCCTCCTCGATCGTGCCTGCCCGGTCGTTCGTGACGACCACGCGCGGCGTGAGCACGTTCAGCTCGGCCTCGCGGCCGTTCAGCTTCCCGCGCACGAACTCGACGCGCTCCAGGATGCCTTCGGCGGACTCCGCACGCAGCTGTCCGCCATCCGGGACCTTGGCCGCGCCGGTGAAGCCGATGATCTCGGCGTGCTCGGCGGCCAGCGTCAGCAGCCGGTCACCGCGACCGGCGATGAGCAGCGGCGGCCCTGGCTGCTGCACCGGAGCCGGCTTGTGGTCTGGATCGGCGTAGAGCCGCTTGAGTTCCTTGACCGTGTGTTCGAGATGGTCGATGCGCTTGCTCGCGCTCGGCCACGGCATACCGGTCGACTCGAACTCTTCCTTGATGTACCCGGCGCCGAGTCCGAGTTCGAGCCTGCCGTCGATGAACAGGTCGGTGCCGGTGACCTCACGGGCCAGCAGCACCGGGTTGTAGAAGGCGGCGTTGAGCACGAAGGTGTTGAGCCGCACGCGCTCGGTCGCCTCGGCGGCGAGCACCAGCGCGGGGAACGGCGGCGCCATCCACAGGTGGTCGGCCGCGCCGATCACGTCGAAGCCGAGGCCCTCGGCCTTGCGGCACTTCTCGACCCACTCGGTGCGCGAGGTCGGCACAGTCATGTTGACGCCGAACCTGAAATCCCCAGTCATGGTTCCAAGCTACCCAAAACTAAGAAGGCCTCCCGCACCATTTTCCGGTGCGGGAGGCCTCCTCAAAGAAGCTGCTCAGCCCAGGCGCTGCTTGAGCGCGGCGAGCTCGTCACGCAGCGACGACGGGACCTTGTCGCCGATCTTGTCGAACCACTCTTCGATCAGCGGGATCTCCTTGCGCCACTCCTCGGCGTCGACACCGAGCGCGGCCTGGATGTCCTCGATCGGCTCCGACAGGCCGTCGGTGTCGAGGTCCTCGGCGTTCGGCACGAAACCGATCGGCGTCTCGACCGCGTTGCCGCGACCCTCGACGCGCTCGATGACCCACTTGAGCACGCGCGAGTTCTCGCCGAAGCCAGGCCACAGGAACCGGCCGTCGTCGCCGCGGCGGAACCAGTTCACGTAGAAGATCTTCGGGAGCTTGTTCGCGTCGGCGTTCTTGCCGAGCGAGAGCCAGTGCTTGAAGTAGTCACCGGCGTGGTAGCCGAGGAACGGCAGCATGGCCATCGGGTCGCGGCGGACGTTGCCGACCGCGCCTGCGGCCGCTGCCGTGGTCTCCGACGACATGGTGGCGCCCATGAACACGCCGTGCTGCCAGTCGCGGGCCTCGTTGACCAGCGGAACGGTGGTCTTGCGGCGGCCACCGAACAGGATCGCCGAGATCGGGACACCCTTGGGGTCATCCCACTCCGGCGCCAGGATCGGGCACTGCGACATCGGCGTGCAGTAACGCGAGTTCGGGTGGGCGGCCTTCTCGTCCGAGTCGGGCGTCCAGTCCTGCTTCTTCCAGGAGGTGGCGTGCTCGGGCTTGCCCTCCATGCCCTCCCACCAGATGTCGCCGTCGTCGGTCAGCGCGACGTTGGTGAACACCGTGTTGCCCTTGTCGATGGTGCGCATCGCGTTGGGGTTGGTGTGCCAGTCGGTGCCGGGCGCGACGCCGAAGAAGCCGAACTCGGGGTTGACCGCGTAGAGACGGCCGTCCTCGCCGAAGCGCATCCACGCGATGTCGTCGCCGAGTGTCTCGGCGCGCCAGCCGGGGATGGTCGGCTGCAGCATCGCCAGGTTGGTCTTGCCGCAGGCGGACGGGAACGCGGCCGCGACGTAGTGGACCTTGTTCTCCGGCGAGATGAGCTTGAGGATGAGCATGTGCTCGGCGAGCCAGCCCTCGTCACGAGCCATCACCGAAGCGATGCGCAGCGAGTAGCACTTCTTGCCCAGCAAGGAGTTTCCGCCGTAGCCGGAGCCGTAGCTCCAGATCGCGCGCTCCTCGGGGAAATGCGAAATGTACTTGGTTTCGTTGCAGGGCCAGGAAACGTCTTTCTGACCCGGCTCGAGCGGCGCGCCGACCGAGTGCAGCGCGGGCACGAATTCACGCTCGGTGCCGTCTTCGGTGACGAATTTCTCGAGTGCCGCAGCACCCGCACGCGTCATCACTCGCATTGACGCCACAACGTAGGCGAAATCGGTGATCTCGATACCCAATTTGGGGTTTTCGTCCCCGAGCGGACCCATGCAGAACGGGATGACGTACATGGTGCGACCACGCATCGAGCCACGGAACAGCTCCGTCATCGTGGCTTTCATCTCGTCGGGGTGCGCCCAGTGGTTCGTGGGGCCGGCGTCCTCTTTGTCCAGTGAACAGATGAAGGTGCGCTCTTCGACCCGCGCGACGTCATTGGGGTCGGAAGCGGCCCAGAACGAGTTGGGACGCGACTTGAGCTGCACGAACGTGCCGGCCTCTACCAGCTCCGCGTTGATCCGAGCGGACTCCTCGTCGGATCCGTCCACCCACACGACCCGGTCCGGGGTGGTCAGCTCGGCGACCTCCCGAACCCAGGACAGCACGCCGCTGTGCGTCGTCGGCGCTGTATCCAGTCCGGGGATGGCGACTGCGGTCATCTCGTCTTCTCCTGACTCCGCGACGACAGATAACCCGCACGGAGAACGACGCTGTCCTCGTGCGGGCTGCATTGCCGGCGACCGAATGGCTTCGCGCACCGCCGGGAAGGCGGTGTGCTGGTTTGGGGATTCCACGAGGGTAGCCGGATGACCGGCAGGTAACCGAGAGCTGTCCTGTCGGTTCTCTCACAAGAACGATAAGGGAATCGATTCAGTATCACCGGAATGGGCCATCCGGCGAAAATCTTCCGGTGAGCCAAAACACAAGATCCCCGCACACCGGGTGGCGTGCGGGGACCAGATTGTGACCTGGGTTACTTAATTGGGACTTATCCACTGCCCGGTGGCGGAATCGATCTTCGCGACACCTTCGAGTGTTTCGGTGCCGGCGCCGCCCCACGCCTCGTCGGCCGCGGGGTCGCCGGAGCCGGTTTCGCCCATCAGGCCGCTGGCCTTTTCGGTCCACTCGCCCTTGCCGGTGTGCTCGAGCGTCGTCGAGTGCCCGCTGGAGTCGATCTGCACCGCGACATCGGCCTCACCGTCACCGTCCTTGTCGGTGAACGCGATCGTGCCGCCGTCCTTGGTGTGCACCACGGCGGTGTCGTTCACGCCGTCGTTGTTGGTGTCGACGGTGGCCGCGCCGACATCGACCTCGCCCTTGTCCGGCAGGTCGGCGGTGATGTGCCCGCCGGACCCGGCCTGCTTGCCGGAGTCGTCGTCGCCACCGTGCGAGCCGCCCGCGTTGATCCAGTGGCCGGTGGAGTCGTCGTAGACGGCCTTCTCGGTGACGTTGCCGTCGTCGTCGAGCCTGGCGAACTGGTCGGCGACACCGTCGTGGTTGGTGTCGATGAACGCCTGCGCCGACCCGTCGGGGTTCTCGACGATCGCCGTGTCGGCGACGCCGTCCTTGTCGAGGTCGTAGTTGATCTCGGCGGAGTAGTCCTGACCGTCGGCGTGGATCGTCATGCCTGCGGTGCTGCTGGCGTCAGCGTCCGTTCCGCCACTCTCGTCGACCCACACGGGACATGCCCCCTTTGAGCTGCCTGGATGTTTTCGCTAAGCCTATGACTCACGGTAGGCCTGTCCGGTTCCCCGCCACAACCGGATCACACGGTCAGGCCTTGTCGCGCAGCGTGCGCATCCGGGCGAGCAGCGCCTCGGCCCGGTCACGACCATCGGAAACGCCGCTGAGCCGCTTCGACACGATCGCGATCGTCTTGGCCCGCTCCTGCGCGCCCATCTTGATCGTCTTGTCGACTTCCTTCATCTCGGCCTCGATGGCGTCGATGCGCCTGCCGAGCGCCTCGTCGAGTGCCATGGTCAGCTGCTGCTCCGCCTCGATGAGCTGCTCGGCGACCAGCTGGTCCAATGTGGACCGCGCGTCGGCGATCGCCTCGACCAGCCACTGCTTCATGTGCTGCTTGTCGGCGGCGTGCTTACGCGTGCGCGCCATCCACCAGCCGGCACCGAGGCCGATGATGATGGTCGCGGGCAGGATCACCGGGTTCAGGATCGCGACGCCCGCGAGCGGCAGCGCGGCGACCTTGCCAGCGCCGAGCCCGCCGGAAATACCCATGAAGACGAGCAGTTTGTCCTCGGCGGTCGGCGGCTTCTTCTCCGGCGGCCGCAGCACGACCGGCGGGCCGCCCGCGCGGGCGAACTGGGCGCGGATGACGTCGAGCTCCTCTGCCGAGAACAGCTCGGAGAGCGAGACGTTGGTGACCTGGTTCAGCCGTTGCGCGAGCAGCATCGACACGCGCTGCGACGTGGTCTGCAACGCGATGTCGACCTGCTGCGGCAGGGCCGTGAGGTCGTCGCGTTTGGCCGCGTCGATCAGCTGCCGGAAATGCGTCTGCGCGTCACGCATCTGACGGCTGCTCTCGTGGCCGACCTCGACACGGGTGCGCTGCACCTCGCCGCGCAGTTTCAGCTGCCAGCCCCGCGTCGACGTGCGGCGCTCGGCCATGAGCTGCTCACGGCGCTCGCGCAGCTGCTCGGCCTCGGCCTCACCGGCGGACAACGCCCGGCTTTCGGCCTGGAGCTTGGCCTTCTGCTCGGCCAGCGCACTCGACAACGCGCGCATGGTGTTGGCTTCGCCGAGCATCGCCGAACGGCCGACGAGCAACTCCTGCACCGCGCCCTGCAAAGCGGCGATGCCGGACTTCTCCCGCAGCATCCCGGCGGCCTGCTCGTTCGGCGCCTTGCCTGCCATCTCGAACATACGCGCCGAAACCGGATAGAACGTCGCGTCGGCGAACCGGGGGGCGTGCTGGGCCAGCAACTGCTTGTCGGCTTCGAGCACCTCGCGCCAGCCGCGGAAGGCGTCCGTTTTGGACAGTACGAACAACACCGTCTCGACGCGGTCGCCGACCTTGCTCAGGAACTGCAGCTCGGTCGAGGTGAACGGGGCGGACGCGTCGACCACGAACAGCAGCGCGGTCGCGCTCGACGCGGCCTCCATGGCCAGCTCGCCGTGCATCGAGTCGAGCCCGCCGACTCCCGGAGTGTCCACAATCGACACCCGCTCCAGCAGCGGTACCGGCCCGCTGACCTCGACGTAACGCGGCGGCAGCTGGCCTTCCGGCAGCTCATGCGCGGCGGAGACCCAGTTGATCAGCTGGTCGAGCCTGATCGGCACCGGCGCGAGCTGGCCGGGATAGCACGCCTGTGCGCCCCACTCGGCCGCGTGCTCGAACACCAGGTAGGTCGCGGTCGCGACATCGGCGTCGACCGGCGACAGCCCCGGCGTCGCGAGCATGGCGTTGACCAGCGAACTCTTGCCGCGGTTCGTCTCGCCGACGACCACGACCGACGGGCGCTTCGGCCTGGCCTTGCGCACCTCGTCGACCCATTTGGCGCCGTCGGGGTCGATCTCCCGCAGCAACGTCAGCAGCTGGTCTCGGGTCGCCTGTACCTGCTGCGGCAAACTCGGAGCGGTCACTATGGCCGTTTCGTGTAGACGGTGACGATCGGGGCGCGCAACAGCTTGTCATGGTCGGCGAACCCGACGACCTCGGTCTCGGCGACCGTGCCCGCGAGCGCCTCGTCGTCGGTCGGGGTCGCGCCACCGGCCTCGTGCAGCGCCGGGTCGAACCGGTCGCCGTCGGGGCGCAGCGCGCGCACCCCGATCTCCGCCAGGCCGTGTTCGATGCGCTCGACCACGCCGCCACTGCGTGCGCGATCCATCGCGTAAAGACAGAGCTGGATCAAGGAGCGCCGATCAGCCAGTGCCTGCTCGAGGTCAGCGGGGGCGGCGGTCGCGATAACGGGCTGCACGTCGGGTTCCGACGCGGTCTGCGCCGTTTCGGTTCCGCAGGTGTCGGTTCCGTCAGCCTCGGCGATGATCTGCGCGATGCCTGCCGCGGCGATCTGCCCGGTGGGCACGTCGTCCGGATTCATGGCATCAGTGTGCTGGAACCCGCCGTCGCGGGGGTGCGAAACCGCCGAATTCAGACGAGTTCACCCAGCAGGCCACGCAATGCGACGTCGAGGGCGTCAGTGTCACGCGCGAACCTGGCCGACACGAGAACATGGTTGTCCGCCAGGCGTTGCCAGACCAGACCGGCGACCGAAACCTCGGTCACGGTCATCGTGAACGGGCGCGCCTTGCGGCCGAACGAGGCCTCCAGCTCACGCACGACAGGGCCGACGTTCGCGCCGCGCGGCAGGTGGTTCATCCGATGGCCACGCAGGTGTTTCGACGCGGGCTCTGTGAAGACCTCGACGGCGTGCAGCAACGCGGCCCGCTCGGTGGGCACCGGTGTCAGCGCCCGGCGTTTGTGCGGATCACGCTCGCCGCGCGCGGCGACGAACGCGAGCACATCGGCCCACCAGCCAGGCCATTCCCGCTGCACCGCCGCCCGGTCGACGCCTTCCGGCACGGAAACGGGGACGGGTGGTTCGACCGCGGGCAGGTCGTCGTCGATCGACAACGCCAGCGCGTCGCGCAGGTAGAGGGCCACGTCGACCGCGAGGTCATCGCCCCAGGTGAACCGCCACGATTCGCTGCCTGCCACGTACACGCGAACAGGGTAGCGACTCAGGCCTAGTGCGCCGCGCCCTAGCGAAGTTGTTGCCAAATCAGGAAATATGCCCGGTGCACGACATGCGCGACCCGGCTCTGCGCCGGCGTCGCGCCGAACGAGGCGAACGAGCGCCACCAGCCCGCACGTTCCAGCGCGAACGGCGCGAGCTCCTGGCGCGAGCTGCCCGGCATACCGAGCTGGGCGCCGATGTCGGCGTTGCTGCCCACCCGCAGTACTTCTTCCGACAGGTCTTCCGGCATGTCGACGGCGCCGGACGCGACCAGCGTCAGCGCTTCGAGCAGGCGCAGCTGGTGCGCTTCCGGCTTGGCGAGCAGCACCTCGATGGCGTCGTGCACGCGCTGGCGGTCGCCGGGATCGCCGGACGCGTGTGCGAGCGCGGTGACCGAGGCCAGCGCGGCGGCCGCCTTGATGCCGTCGGCGCGCGCGGCGAACACGAGGTTGAGCCGGTGCCGGACCGCGGCGAGGCCGGAGGCGTCGAGCAGGCTGCGCCGCAACGCGCCCGCGGTGATCTCCGGTTCCTTGCGGATGGCCTCGACGGCGTGCCGGACGCCGAACAGGTCCAGCTTCTCCAGCAGCCGCAGCCGGGTGCCGGACGGGACGTCGCACTCCCAGCTGGTGAAGATGTCGGCCGAGATCAGCATGGTCTCGAGGATGTCGTCGTCCAGCGCGGAGAGCTGGCGCAGTGCTTCGGCGTCGGCCGAGGTGAAGCCGCCGGACTCGGCCGACTCCGCGAGCAGGCCGATCACCGGGAGCACGTCGGCGACACGCGGCTTGAGCGTCGCCGCCTGCTTCTCCGCGAGCATGGTCGCGGCCTTCCAGACGTCGCCGTCGGCGCCGGAGACGGACTCCGGCGCGATGGTGTCGGCCTTGTTGAGCACCGCGATCGCGTTGACCGGCCCGGCTTCGCGGCTCGCGGTCGCGGCGGTGAACGCGGCCAGCGCCTGCTGGTCGTCGGCGCGGACGCCCTGGGTCACCACATAGAGGACGGCCTCGGCGCCCGCGACCGCGTTGCGCGAGGTGTCGTCGAGGTCGTCGGAGCCTTCCTCGTCATCGTCCTTGCGGTGTTTGGCGGCGCCGAGCAGTTCTTCGGTGCGCGAGACCGACGCGGCGTCGAGCGAGCCGAGACCGGGTGTGTCGATCACGGTCATGCCCTGGAGCACGGCGTTGGTCAGGTAGGCCTCGATATGCGAGACCTCCTCGATGTTCACGCCGAGCTCGGCCGGGATGGCGCCGTCAGCGGCGAACGGCAGCACCTGCTTGCGGCCATCGGTGAAGACGACCTCGACCCGGTCGACCGTGCCGTACTGGAACCGGGTGACCAGCCGGGTGCACTCACCGACGTCCGTCGGCGCGACGCGGCGCCCGATCAGGGCGTTGACCAGCGTCGACTTACCGGATTTGATGCGGCCGGCGACGGCGACCTGCAGCGGCGCGCCGAGCCTGCGGAGCACCTCGGCGAAGCCCGCGGCGGTGCGCGCGGAGACCTGGGGCTGCAGCCGGTGACAGAGGTTGGCGACAGACATGGACAGCGGTCCGGCCAGCCGCCCCTCCGGTGCCGTCACGATCCACCCCCCTTGCCCGTCCCGTCGCAGGGAATCCTAGAGGTCATCCTGCGGTCGCACCGAGGGTGCTACCGGCGGGCGACGCGCGGGAGCCGGTCCGCGACCTACTGTGGTGGAGTGCGAAGACTGAGCCTCTGGATGCGAGCTCGCCCGATGGTGGGCGACTCCTTGATCGCAGTGCTGCTCAGCATCATGACGCTGCCGGTGCTGGCCGTCGACGTGACGTCGGAGGACCCTTCGGTCCAGCATCCGTACCTGGCCGTCCCGATGTCGATCATCGCGGTGCTTCCGCTGGTGTTCCGGCGCAAGTACCCGCTCGCGTCCGCGTATGCCGTGCTGCTGCTGAGCATTCCGGACGCGCTCATCGGAGTGGGCATCGGCAGTGCGTTCGGCACGGGCATCGCCGTCTACTCGGTGCTCGTCTACACGGGACGCAGGCACGGCGCGTTGTACCTGGTGGCGGTCCTGCTGGTCAGCTGGGGTCAGCTGTTGCTGGAACCGGTGCCGGACAAGGGCATCTGGGCTTTCGTGATCGCGATCTGCCTGGCGCTGTGCTGGGTGCTCGGCGAGTTCGTCGGCGCGCGGCACGCCTACCAGCGAGAAGTGGAGGCTCGGTTGCATCTGCTGGAGAACGAACGGGACCAGGCGACCAAGCTGGCCGTCGGCGAGGAACGCGGCCGCATCGCCCGCGAGCTGCACGACGTCGTCGCGCACGCGGTGAGCGTGATGGTCGTTCAGGCCGACGGCGCTTCGTACGCGATCAAATCCAACCCCGAGCTCGCGGGCCGCGCGCTCGCCACGATCTCCGACACCGGCCGCGGCGCGCTCGCCGAGCTGCGGCGGCTGCTGGACGTGCTGCGCAACGAAGACGGCGACGCCGAACCCCGTGTCCCGCAGCCCAAGGCCGAGGCGCTGGTCGAACTGACCGAGCGCGTCCGCGCCTCCGGGCTGCCGGTCGACATGGAACTCGGCGAGCTCGGCGACCTGCCGGCCGGTGTTTCGCTCGGGGTGTACCGCATCGTGCAGGAGTCACTGACCAACGCGTTGAAGCACGCGGGCCGTGGCGCGAAGGCGTGCGTCAAGGTCGAACGAACAGGAGATCTGGTGACGGTCGAAGTCACAGACGACGGCGCGGGCACGCTGGTATCGGCCCGCGCACCGGTCGGCGGGCGGCCGGTCACCGGCGGCGGCAACGGCCTGATCGGCATGCGCGAGCGCGCCCACGTCTTCGGCGGCACCCTCGACGTCGGCCCGGCACCGGGCGGTGGCTGGCGCGTGTTCGCCAAGCTGCCCGTTAGGTTGGCGTCGTGATCAAGGTGGTGGTCGTCGACGACCAGGAACTCATGCGGGTCGGCTTTCGCATGGTGCTCGGCGCGCAGGAGGACATCGACGTCGTCGGCGAGGCCGGTGACGGCGCCCAGGCGATCAAGCTCGCCGAGCAACTCCGCCCCGACGTGGTGCTCATGGACGTCCGCATGCCGGTGCTCGACGGCGTCGAAGCGACCAAGGCGATCGTCGCGGCAGGCACGGCACGCGTGCTCGTGATGACCACGTTCGACCTGGACGAGTACGTCTACTCGGCGCTGCAGGGCGGCGCCAGCGGATTCCTGCTCAAGGACACCCAGCCGTCCCACCTCGTCTCGGCGTTGCGCGCGGTCGCGGCCGGCGACGCGGTCGTCTCGCCGAGCGTGACGCGGAGGCTGCTGGACCGGTTCGTCGGCACGGCGAGCAGCGCGATGCGGGACGTCGCCGTGCTGGACGTGCTGACCGACCGGGAGCGCGAGGTCTTCGTGCTGATCGCGAAGGGCATGTCGAACGTGGAGATCGCGGAGTCGCTGTTCCTCTCGGAGGCGACCGTGAAGACCCATGTGGGGCGGATCCTGTCGAAGCTGGAGCTGCGAGACCGGGTGCAGGCCGTGGTCTTGGCCTACGAAACAGGCTTGGCCCGCCCCGGCCTGACGTAGCGGCAGGAGTTCAGCGGGCAGGAAAATTTCCCAAAGCAGAGGGTTTCCCCGTCGGGGAAATCGCTGAATTGGGGAAAGTTTTCTTCCTTTGAGGACTTGCCTGTGTCACTATCGCCTGGTGAACAAGGATGAAGCCGGAGTGCTCGAACTAGGCATTCAGGCTCTGCAGGACCTTCTGGGTGAGCAGTGGACGCTGGACCAACCCGCTGGTTCCGACTTCGAAGCCGGAGACAGCGGGTTCGATGCTCGCGTCCAGATCAAGCCTCCCAGCGGCGGCGACCCCCGCGTCGAGTTGCTGATCCAGGTGCGGGAGAACCTCACCCCCCGCGACGCGATGACGCACCTCGCACCGGTGGCCAGCGTTCTGCGTCAGACACAGGCCCAGGCACCGCTAGTGGTCTTGTCGTCGTGGTTAAGTCCACGAACTCGGCAGGCTTTGACAGACCAAGGGATCGGCTACCTCGACCTGACCGGCAACGTCGCACTCTCGGTTTCGAGCCCAGCGATCCGCCTTCTCACGCACGGCGCCGACAAAGCTCTGAACAAGCCGGCTACGCAGCAGACAAGAAGCGTGACGCTGAAGGGCTCGCGCGCGGGCCGGGTCGTGCGGTTTCTAGCCGACTTCACACCGCCTTATCAGGGAAAACAAATCGCGGAAGCCACAACGGTCGGCGCCCCATGGGTGTCAAAACTGCTTGGCCAACTGGAGAACGAACTTCTCGTCCGCCGCGACGGCCGGACCGTCGCCGAAGTCGACTGGCCCGAATTGCTCCGTGCCCGGGCGCGGAACTACGACCTGCTCAAGCACAACGAACCGATCGGATTGATCGCCCCGCAGGGCATCGACGCAGTACTGGAGAAGATCCGGACTTCGCGGCGACCACGCGTCGCGGTCACCGGCCCGTTCGCCGCGCGCGCGGTCGCGCCGCTCACGACCGGCGGGCAGCTGATGGTTTACGTCGACAACGCGGACGCCTGGGCGGACGAACTCGGGCTGCTACGGGTGGAGGAGAACGCCGATGTTCTTCTCTTGCGCGCTCACGACAACGTCGTCTTCGAGCGAACCCGGCTCGTCGATGGCGTCGCTCACGTCGCATTGACCCAGCTGGTTCTCGACGGCCTCGCCGGGCCCGGCCGGATGCCAGCCGAAGCGGAAGCAGTGCTGCAGCACCTGGTCGAACGCGAACCGGAGTGGCGGCGGCCTTGGATATCACCCGATCGATAAAAGCCTAGGCCACTAGACTTTCCGGAGTGTCCAAAAGACCTGAAGGTGTCGGCGCCGAACAGCTCACGATCGTCGCTCGGCGCGTGCTGCTCGACGGCCTCTGCGCGCTCAAGACCCACCTCGGCGCGATCACCGTTGTCGGCGCTCAAGCAGTTCATCTGCGCACGTCCCATATTCGGTTCACCTCCGGCGCCTACACCTCCGATGGCGACTTGGCGCTCGATCCCGACCGGCTGGTCGACGAGCCGTTGCTGGAAGAAGCCCTTCGTCTGGCCGGATTTGAGCTCATCGTTGGTAATCAGCCCGGATTGTGGTCGCGGCCGGAGATCGTCGACGGCATAGAGACCCGGGTCGAACTGGATCTGCTTGTCGGCAGCACACTCGCCGCAGGAGGCCGCGGCGCCCGGATCCGGCCACACGACAAGATGAGCGCGAGAAAGGTGCCCGGGCTGGAAACGGCTGTCGTCGACCGTTCCCCCTTGATGATCACCGCGCTCGAAACCGGGGACAGCCGCGCGATGATCGTGCACGTAGCGGGCCCCGCCGCACTCTTCGTCGCGAAAGCGCACAAGCTGAAAGACCGCTTCGACGCACAGGAGACCAGGCCTGATCGCCTTTCCGCCAAGGACGCCGGCGACGTCTACCGGCTGATGGCCGGAACCAACCCGGCGGACGTCGCCGCGACCTTCGAAACCCTGCTGGCCGACCCCAGAGTCGCGGACGTGACCGCGACCGGCCTTCGTTACCTGCGTCGGCAGTTCGGCGGGGCCGACACGCCGGGAGTCAGGCTGGCCGTCGACGCCCTGGCGGGCACCGTGCCGGAGACGAGGATCCGCGCACTGGCGCCCGCCTACGTCGGGGTGCTGCCCAAGGACTAGAGGCGAGCCTCGGATTTGCGGCCCGCGAGTACGGCGCCGAAGTCCGGGCGGGTGCCGTCGACGTCGGTGAAGCCGTATTCGTGCATCAACGTCCACGAGGCGATCGTTTTGCCCGCGTACCTGGCGATGTCCGGGTCTTGGACGAGGGCGGCGACGCCGCGGCCGAGGTAGGTCGGGGTCTCGGACCACTCGAAGTCGGCCGGCGCCGTCTTGCCGGGTGCGTCGCGCCAGTTCTCCTCGGTGACCTGGAAATGGTCGAGCATCGCTTCCGAGCGGAGGAAGCCGGGGGTGACGGCCATGCCGACGCAACCCTGCTCGGCGAGCAGGGCGCCGAGTGAGCGGCCGAGTGCGCGGATTCCGCATTTGACCAGGTGATACGGGATGCCCGCGCCGACGTAGTCGTCGACGTCGCCGTCGGTGACCTCGATGACGATGCCGCCCTTTTTGCGCAGGATCAGGGGCAAGAGGCGGTGCAACGCGATGAGGTGGGTGTCGAGTGAGTTGTGGACCAGGTTGAGTGCCATGTCCAAATCGGACTCCCAGAACGGGGTCCACATCTGGGCCATGTGGTCGCCGCCCCAGACGTCGTTCACCAGGATGTCCAGCTGACCGTCCACTTCGGATTCGATGCGGGCGCGTAGTGCGTCCACATCGGACACCGAGGTGAAGTCGCAGCGGACCGGGATGCCGCGGCCGCCCGCGGCATCGACCAGGTCGGCTGTGTCTTCGATGGTCTCGGGCCGGTTGAGCGGGGATTTCTCGGTGCGGGTCGTGCGGCCGGTGACGAAGACCGTCATACCCAGACGTCCGAGCTCCACCGCGATCGCGCGGCCGCAACCACGCGTCGATCCGGTGACCAGTGCGACCTTGCTCATTTCATCCACCCCATCAGTACCGCGTCGATGTCCTGCTCCAACCGGTCGGCCAGCTTTCCCTTCGGCCTGATGGACCAGTCGATCGACACTCCGTTGATCACGTCCAGCAGCGTGCGCGCGGCCCGCGCGGGGCCCGGCGCGCCGGGTAGTTCCTTCAGTGCCAAGCGCACCAGGCGGCGCAGCTCGGTCTCGACCGCGGTGAAGTGCTCGCCGAGCAGTGCGCGGCGAACCGGGTCGACGATGTCCATGCCGAGCAGGCCGAGGTGGTTCGCAGCCGTTTCCGCGTCGCCGAGGCCCACGTAGACACTCAGCGCGGCGGCACGCAGTCCATCCAAAGGACTACCCGATTCGGCGCTCGCCGTGCGCATCGACTCGACCGCGTTGCGTGTCGCTTCGACGCACAACGCCTGGAGCAGACCGTCCTTCGAGCCGAATCTTTTCGCCACCGAGCCGACCGCCACGCCTGCCTCCGCGGCCACCTGGGCCAGGGTGAATCCCGGCCCATGGCGCCCGGTCACGGTCGACGCGGCGGTCAGCAGGCGTTCATCGCTGATGCTGCGCGGCCGGACCATGGCGTTATTGAACCACGGTTCATTAATCACGGCAACAGGGTCGAATCAGGGTCGACTCAGGGTCATTCCCGATCGCGCCCGCTCGCGAACCCGGCCAAGCTACGTCTCAGGTCGGGTACGAGGTTCGGTCTCCAGGATGACGCGACGGGATGGCTCGGTCCGACAAACTGTTTTCAGTCGGGGGACAAACGAGGGCGACGCGGGACTAACGCCTACAAGCGGTTCAGCCGCATCGGAGGAGCAGACATGATCGAGGCAGTGGGCCTCACCAAGCGCTACGGCAAGACGCTGGCAGTGAACAACCTGTCGTTCAGCGTCCCGGCAGGCGAAGTCACCGGATTCCTCGGCCCCAACGGCGCCGGGAAGTCGACCACCATGCGGATGATCCTGGGGCTGGACAACCCCACCTCGGGTCAGGTCCGCATCGGCGGCAAGCTCTACCACGAACTGAAGCACCCACTCCGCTCGGTCGGCGCGCTGCTCGACGCGAAATGGGTGCACCCCAACCGCTCGGCGCGCGCCCACCTGATGTGGATGGCGAGGTCGAACAAGATCCCGGCCAGCCGCGTTGACGAGGTGCTGGAGACGGTCGGCCTGACCTCGGTCGCGACCAAGCGTGCCGGTGGGTTCTCGCTGGGTATGTCGCAGCGGCTGGGGATCGCCGCGGCACTGCTCGGCGACCCGGAGGTGCTGCTGTTCGACGAGCCGGTGAACGGGCTCGACCCGGAGGGCATCCTCTGGATCCGCAAGTTCATGCACCGCTTGGCAGAGGAAGGCCGCACGGTCTTCGTTTCGAGCCACCTGCTGTCGGAAATGGCGCTGACCGCGTCCCAGCTGATCGTGATCGGCAAGGGGCAGCTGATCTCGCAGAGCTCGACCGAGGAGTTCGTCGCCAGGGCGGCCGAGAACACCGTCAAGGTGCGCTCCCCACAGCTCCCGCAGCTGCGCCACGCGCTCATCGGCGCCAGTGCGTCCATTGTGGACGAAGAATCCGCCCTCATCGTGTCCGGTTTGGACAGTGCGAAGATCGGCGAGCTGGCCGCGAACAACGGACTCGTACTGCACGAGCTGAGCCCGCAGACCGGCTCGCTGGAGCAGGCCTTCATGCAGATCACCGGTGACTCCGTCGAGTACCACACCGGCCTCGAAAACGTCGCGTGACGGGAAAGACAAACTCATGACTCTGCTCGCAGTAGAACGCATCAAGCTGTTCACCACGCGATCGCCGTGGTGGTGCGCGCTGGCCGCGCTGGCCGTCACCATCGGTTTCTCCGCGCTGATCACCGGCACCTCGGACACCGGCGAGTTCATCACCGTGTCCAGCGCCGAATTCGGCTACAAGTTCGGCATGGCCGTGATCGTGGTGCTCGCCGCGCTGGCCGTCACCACCGAATACCGCTTCAACACCATCAAGACCACCTTCCAGGCGGTGCCGAACCGCGGTGCGGCGCTGGCCGCCAAGGCCGGGGTCGTCGGCGGGCTCGCCTTCGTCATCGGTGAAATCGCCGGGTTCGGCTCGTGGGCGCTGGCCAAGCTGCTCAAGCCTGAAGCCGACCTCGCGCTGAACAGCGCGGCCGACTGGCTCAACGTCGCGGGCATCGGCGTGGTGTACGCCATCGCCGCGGTGATCGCGCTCGCGGTCGGTATCCTGATCCGCCACAGTGCCGGCGCCATCTCGCTGGTGCTGATCTACAACCTCGCGGTCGAAGACCTGATCACGCTAATCCCCAAGGTCGGTCACAAGATCCACGAGTGGCTGCCGTTCAACGCGGCGCACAAGTTCCTCACCGGCACCGGCGAGTCGAACGGGAGCCGCGGCGGGGACATGGGCCCGCCGCTCTCGGACTCGCCGCTGAGCCCGGGCTGGGCGCTGGCGTACTTCGCCGGGTTCGCGCTGGTGCTGCTGACCATCTCGATCGTCGTCGCCAAGCGGCGCGACGCGTAAGACACCACAGGGGAAACCCCGGCGGGCACTTGGGGAAGTGCCGCCGGGGGTGGGGTAGGGGAAAACAAGGTCCGGGTCGCCGTTCGGGGGGCGACCCGGACCTTTCCCGTTTTCCGCTGGCAGTATGAGTAGCGGAGGTTCCGATGATCGAGGCGGCAAGGCTGACCAAGCGCTACGGCGACCTGCTCGCGGTGGACGACCTCTCGTTCACGGTGAGCCCCGGCCGGGTGACCGGCTTCCTGGGCCCGAACGGGGCGGGGAAGTCCACCACCATGCGGATGATCCTGGGGGTGGACGCCCCCACCGACGGGCACGTCGAGATCGACGGCAGGCCGTACCGCGAGCTCCACCATCCTTTGAGGACGGTCGGCGCCCTGCTGGACGCCTCCGCCAGGCATCCTGGGCGCACCGCGCGCGACCATTTGCGCTGGCTGGCCGCGACCAACGACCTGCCGGTCAAGCGGGTCGACGAGGTGCTCGCCATGGTCGGCCTCACCTCGGTCGCCAAGAAGCGGGCAGGCCAGTACTCGCTCGGCATGCTGCAACGCCTCGGCATCGCGGGCGCGCTGCTCGGCGACCCTCGGGTGCTGCTGTTCGACGAGCCGGTCAACGGGCTCGACCCGGAGGGCATCGCCTGGATCCGGCAGCTGATGCACGCGCTCGCCGCCGAGGGCCGCACGATCTTCGTCTCCAGTCATCTGCTGCCGGAGATGGCGCAGACCGCGCAGGACCTGGTCGTGATCGGCAAGGGCAAGCTGATCTACCAGGGCACCACCGAGGAGTTCATCGCACGCGCGGCCGGGAGCGGCGTCCGCGTGCGCAGTCCGCATCTGCCCGAGCTGCGTGCGGCACTGACCGCGCAGGGCGCGAGCTTCCGCGAGGAGGATGGCGCGCTACTGGTGTCCGATATGGACAGTGAGGCGATCGGTGAGCTCGCGTTCCGCGCGGGCGCGACCCTGCATGAGCTCAGCCCGGCACGCGGCTCGCTCGAGACGGCGTTCCTGCAGCTGACCGGCGACGCCGTCGAGTACCACGCCACGGAGGGCACCCGATGAGCGCGCTGACCGCGGAACGCATCAAGCTCACCAGCACCAGGGCGCCCTGGGTCTGCACCGGCATCGCGGTGGTGGCCGCACTCGGCTTCTCGGTCGCGTTCTTCGGCCTCGGCGGCCCGGAGATCCAGGCGACGGTGGCGAACACGCAGGTCACCGCGTCGTTCGGGCGCACGGTCATGCTCGTGCTCGCGGTGATCGCGGCCGCGAGCGAGTACAACTGGGGCACCATGCGGCTGACCTTCCAGGCCGTGCCGAGCCGGACGCCGGCGTTGCTCGCCAAAGGCCTCGTCATCGCCGTCTGGAGCGCGGTCGTCGGCCTGGTGGTCGGCTTCGGCTGCTGGGTGGTCGGCGTGCTGCTGAAGCCCGACGCCGACCTCGCGCTGCACAGCGCGGCCGACTGGCGTGCCGTCGCGGGCCAAGGCCTGATCTTCGCGCTCACCGGACTGCTCGGCGTCGGCGTGGGCCTGCTGCTGCGCAACACGGCCGCCGCGCTCGCGGTGGCGCTGGTGTGGACCCAGCTGCTCGAAGGCCTGATCATGCTGATTCCGACCGTCGGCCCCGCGATCTACAAGTGGATGCCGTTCTTCGCGGCCCAGCAGTTCATCGGCGGCGACCTGGCGAACTCACAATTACGTATTGGCGACTTGCCAATGAATCCAGTGGCCTACGGCGCTTATTTCGCGGTGATCTGCCTGGCGATCTTCGCGGCGGGAGTGTTTTTGAACAAGCGAAAAGACGTCTGAAAAGGATCAGCTCGACACACTGTGTCCTCTATCGCACCCTGATGGATTAAGACCACGTTAAAACCCTGTGCGATCAGTCACAGGGCGCGAAAGAACGCGTTCTACCAGGCATTATTCAAAGTGTCCCGTCACAGATTCCACTACGGAGGTGACCTTTGACGGTGGATGCCGGCCAAGGTGTTGAGAGAGCTGTTCCCGCCCCTCGCTTGGAGCCGATGCTCGGCCTCGAGTGGTCGCAAGCCATCGAACTTCCCCGCGTCGCGTCGTCCGCGACGAAGCCGTCGGAAATCCGGCGCGCCTGGGTGCATCGCGCACCCGAGGATCATGTGATCGCCCTTTTCCGCGCTTCGAGCCTGGGTGCCGGCCCGGTGCCAGCACCGTGGTGGTTGCGCGCGGTGGCCGAAGGCCGCCTGGAATCCCGCGAAGCCGGGTTCCGTATCGAAGACCGCATCGCGCAGTTGCTGATGCGCAGGCCCGGCTGGGAATTCGTGCCATGGGCCGCGGACGGTGAATCCGGTTATTGGGAATTCATGCCGTCCGAGAACGGCAAGTCGGGCCACACCGTGCCCACCACCGTGCTGAACACCGACCGGCATGACGGTTGGATCGATGTATTGCCGGCGCACAGCGGCAGCACTCCGGAACCGATCGCGGTTCGCGGGCCGGGTGGCCTGCGGTCGCGGCTGGGGGAGTTCGAAGCGGTGCGCTGACCAGCCGTTAGGTTGGTCGGGTGAAGAACGAAGGGCAGCCACGCCTGCGCAGCGTGGTCAGCTATGTGCAGCGCGGCGGCCGGATGACCGTCGGGCAGCAGCGCGCATGGGAGCAGCACTGGCCGCGACTCGGCCGGAAGGTCCGTGACCTGGAACCGGGCCACGTCGATTTCGACGCCTGGTTCGGCCGTCAAGCGCCAGTGCTGCTGGAGATCGGGTCCGGCATGGGCGAGACGACGTCTCAGCTCGCGGCCGCCGCTCCGGAACTCAACTACGTCGCCGCCGAGGTCTACGAAGCCGGTCTCGGCCAGCTGATGCTTCGCGCGGAGAACCTTGGCGTCGAGAACCTCAGGCTGATCAACGGCGACGCCGTCGTGCTCCTGACGAACCACGTCGCCCCGGATTCGCTGTCCGGCGTGCGGATCTTCTTCCCCGACCCGTGGCCGAAGAAGAAGCACCACAAGCGTCGGCTGATCCAGCCGGAGTTCCTCGCGCTGGTGGCTTCCCGGCTCGAACCGGGCGGCACCGTGCACATGGCGACGGACTGGGAGCACTACGCCGAGCAGATGCTCGAAGTGGCCAACGGCGAGCCCGCGCTCCGCAACCGGTACCCCGACGAGCCGGGCGGCTGGGCGCCGCGCCCCGAATGGCGCCCGATCACCAAGTTCGAGAACCGTGCCCACGACGAAGGGCGCGAGTGCCACGACCTGATCTTCGAAAAGAAGTAGCGGGCTTTATCCCACTACCCAGGTGGGATAAAGCCCGCCGCGGCCCGGTCGCCCTCCCCCCGATGAGAAGGCGACCCGGCGGTTACTCGTCCGCCAGCGGTTCCGCGCGAACCCGCTTGAGCGCGGGCGTGCAGACCGAAGCGGCGAGCAGGGCGACCCCGACGCCCAGCACGATGGGTGCGGCGAGCCACGGGCTCAGCACCACCGGTCCCTCATTGGCCAAGCTGAACAACCCCACCCCGACGAGCGTGCCGATCACCCCGGCGCCGATCGTCGCGACCATGGCGGGCAGCGCGGCCTCCATCCGCAGTGCCCTCGACAGGACGCTGATGGGCGTGCCGGCCGCGATGAGCGCGCCGAAGGTGCGACGGCGGTCCATGACCGAACCGGCGGTGGCCACCGCGGCACTGGCCCCGGCCAGCATCGCGGCCACGATCAGGCCGATCACGGTCACCCGGCGCAGGTCGTCGAGCTCGGTCTGCTGCCGATCGAGCTTGCCCTCGCGGCTGTCGACCTGAGCGCCACCGGCGGCGCCCGCCAGTGCGGTGCGGACGACCTCGCGGTTACCCGTTCCCGGCACCACGACCGTGGACTCTGAGTACTGGCCGTACGTCAGGTCCTTCGGCACCAGCGCCGGGTCGATGACCAGCGACGTGAAGATCTGCTGGCCGGTCGCGTTGATCGTCTTGGCCGTCGCGGCGCCCACCAGCGGCACCCCCTGCTTCTCCGAGTCACCCGAGACCTTGGCGTTCTCGACCTTGGCCGGATAGGTGCTGAACAAGGCAGGCGAGCCGTCGCAGCCGCCAGGCACCTTGAACCGGGTGAGCGCCTCGATCTGGGAGCACTCGAGCACCAGCGCGGACCGCTTCGTGCCGTCGGCGGTGGTCACGAAGACCTTCGGCACCGAGACGGCGCGCTCGGGCTGGCCGTACTTCTCCAGCGAGGCGTTGGTCTTTTCGGTGACCTGCGCGGCCTCTTCCGGTGCCACCTCGACAAAGAGCACGGAGTCCTGGAACGGCAGGGAGCTGCCCGCCAGCGACTCGAAGCTCGGCAGCAACGTCAGCGCCATCGATCCGGTGAACACGGCGAGCACCACCCCTGCGGATGCTCGATACGCGCCCTTCGGATCGTCGCGCAGCCTGCGCCCGGCGAGCAGCGCCGACGGCTTGCGCCAGATCCGCACGAACGTCCCGCCGACCCCGGAGGTCACCCACGGGCCGACCAATGCCGCGGAGCCGACCAGCAAGGCCAGGCCGAGGAAGATGAACTGCGGGCCGTCCACGTCCCGCGCGGTGAGGATGGCGATCAGGAAGACGGCACCCGCCGCGGGCAGCGCGAGCAAGCGCCACCAGTGGAGTGGCTTGCGTGCGTGTGACGCCGCAGCGCCGATCGGTGTCGACAGCACCCTGCGCATGCTGATCACGGCGGCCAGCAGCACCAACGAGACCAGGCCCGCGATCAGCGCCGCGGTCACCCCGATCGGCAGGTTGAAGTCGCCGGACTGCCAGGTCCCGCCGTCCCACGGCACGAAGGTGGCCAGTCCGTGCAACGCGGGACTGAGCAGCAGGCCGAGTGCCGCGCCGCCGATCGCGGACAACGCCATCTCTGCCGCGACGATCTTGGTCACCTGCCCCGGTGTGGCGCCCGCCAGCCGGAAGGCCGCGAGCCGCTGCTCACGCCTGGCGGCGGTCAGCCTGGTCGACGAACCGACCAGCACCAGGCTCGGCACCATCAGCACGATCACGCCGACGCCTGCGAGCAAGGTCAGCATCGGGTCGGCCGACGCCGTGCCGTGCTTGAAGCCCGCCACCGCCGTCACCGATTTCGGCATGGTCTCCGGGGTGTGCCCGACCAGCGCGACGAGCTGTTCCGGGAAGCGCAGCGCCTCGTCGCCGAGCGCGCCTGCCAGCTGCGGGCCGAAGCGGTCACCCAGCTGGGACAGCGGGAGGTCGTGGATCAGCCTGCCCAGCCCCGGCGAAACCAGCGTCTCGCCTGGCGCGGGGAACTTGGGCACACCTGGCGGAAGGTCGACAGTGGTCCAGCCGTCTTTGAGTGCCACGTCCACACGCACGAACTTCTTGCCGTTGACGTAG
Source organism: Amycolatopsis sp. NPDC059657 (assembly GCF_042734395.1). Classification (NCBI taxonomy): domain Bacteria; kingdom Bacillati; phylum Actinomycetota; class Actinomycetes; order Pseudonocardiales; family Pseudonocardiaceae; genus Amycolatopsis; species Amycolatopsis sp. NPDC059657. The sequence goes on from NZ_JBHWEB010000002.1 coordinate 68,169, forward strand.
TCGGTGCTCTTCGCGAACAGCAGGTGTCCCGTGCTCCCGCTCGCCGAGCCGTAGTCCTTCTCCATCCAGACCGCACGGCTGTCGCGGGCCTTCGTCGCGAAAGGGAGGGCCACCAGCAGCAGCACCAGCGCGGTCGCGATGGCGACGCCGACCGCGGTCAGTATCGCGGACGTCCTGGTACGGCGGTCGACGCGCAGCACGCGCATCGCGAGTTGGAACGAGTTCATGCCGGGACCCTCGTGGCGATCAGGCCGTCCCTGATGGCGACGGTGCGCGGCATCGACTCGGCGATCTCGCGGTCATGCGTGACGACTATGACCGCGGCGCCGGAGTCGGCGGCGGCGACCAGCAGCGCGTCCATGGTGGCGCGGCCGGTGCGGGTGTCGAGCGCGCCGGTCGGCTCGTCGGCGAAGATCACCTTCGGCCGGTGCGTCAGCGCGCGAGCGATGGCGACGCGCTGCGCCTCGCCGCCGGAAAGCTCACCGGGCCTGCGGCCTTCCTTGCCCTGTAAACCCAATCGGGTGAGCCATTCCCTGGCACCGGAAATGGCTTCCTTGCGCGAGGTTCCACCCAGCAGCCTCGGCAGGGCGACGTTCTCTTCGGCCGTCAGCTCGGAAACGAGCATGCCCGACTGGAAGACGAAGCCGAACTCACTGCGCCGCAATTCGCTGCGCTTCTTCTCGCCGAGCTGGTCGATCCGTTGCCCGGCAAGGTAGATCTCGCCGGCGTCGGCCTTGATGATGCCCGCGAGCACGTGCAGCAGTGAAGTCTTGCCTGAACCGGACGGGCCGACGATGGCGACCGCGTCACCAGGTGCGATGTCGATGTCGATACCGGCGAGCGCGTGCTGGTCGCCGTACCGCTTCACCAGCCCACGTCCGGAAAGCACCGGCGCACTGTCCGTCCGAAAAGGACTTTGTGGCTCCACCACGTTCTCCTCGCTTGGTGTGGAAACTGACTGGCGAAAGCCTCGCGGAGATCGGCACCTGTCCACTTCGGGCAGACGGCCAGGCCTCGGCCGCCCGATATCGGCCGATCGGCCGAGTCAGAACGAGCCGTCCGGCCAAGGTGCGCGAATGGCGTAATCAACTACCTTCACATCGTGCCGGCTGAAAAAGACCTGACCGTACGTGTGATCGACGCCGTACGGTGGCTCGGGCTGCCCGGAGTGGTCCTGCTGGCCGCCCTGCTGACCGACCTCGCGATCATCGTGCCCGCGGCGTTCGACGACCTCGGGCCACCGGGTATCGACCTCTGGGCGGTGCCGGGCATTCTGGGGCTGACCGCGTGCGCGCTGTGGGCGCGGCTGCGGCCTGGGCCCGCCGCGTTCGCGGGCGCCGCGGTGCTGGTGATCTCGTCCGTGCTCATCCGGTACAACCACGCGCCGCTCTACACCACGCTGCTGACTCACATCTCGTTCGCGGAAACCGTCGCGGGCTGCGAGCTGGTGTTCTATTCGGTGCGCCGCCTCAAGCCGGGCCAGGCCTTCGCGATGGTGAGCTCGCTGGTGGTCGCCTGCCTGATCGCCGTCATCGGACGCGGCAGCAACCTGACGCCGGGTCAGCTCATGGAATCGGCCGTGTTCGGCGCGCTGCTGCTCGGGCTGTCCGTGGCCATCGGCTTCCAGGGCCGGACCGAGCAGCAGCCCACCACGGTTGTGAAGCCCCGCGACCCGGATTCGGTCTCGACGCTCGCCCGCGAGCATTGGCCGATCATCGGCATCCTGTCGCTGATGCTGTTCTTCGAGCTCGCGGCCGGGTTCGAAGGTGGCGGGCTGCGCACGCTGCCGATCATCGTGTGCTCGATCGGGGCGGCACTGGCCGCGCTCTACTCGACGCGGTATCCGGTCCGCGCGTCGGTCGCACTGGCCATGGTCATGGCCGTCTCAGCGGTCGCGACCCCGTTCCTCCGGCTCGGCACCGGCTACCCGATCCAATCGGGGATACCGATCACCCAGGTCGCCGCCGGGTTGATCGCGGTGGTCTTCCTGATCCGCTACGCCCAGCAGCGCAGTGCGTGGCTCTGCATCGGGCTGCTGAGCACGGTCGTGGCGGGCGCGGTGATCATCAACGCCGATCCATGGGGCAGGAGCTGGCGGCGGATGCTCGACCCGGAGCGGCTGCAGCCGTACGTGGTCGTCGCGGTGCTGACGCTCGGTATCGCCGTGGCCATCGGGTTGTTCCTGAAATCGCGGGACTCCGAGCGCAAGCAGGTGGTCAAGTCCGCGGTCACCGACGCGCAGACCTCGGAGCGGATGGCGCTGGCCCGTGAGCTGCACGATGTCGTCGCGCACCACGTGACCGGGATCGTCGTGCAGGCGCAGGCGGCCAAGATGGTCGGTGAGCAGAGCCCGCAGGTCGCGCTGGAAGCGCTGGACCGCATCGAGAACGCGGGCACCGAAGCGCTCGCGGCCATGCGGCGTCTCGTGCGAAGCATGCGTGGCGACGCGCCTGCCGGCAGCACCGACTACACCGAGCAGGCCACCACCGATCTCGCCGCCGACCTGCGAAACCTCGTCGAGTCGTCCAACCACGGCGTGCCGACGCGGCTGGACCTGCGCATCGACCGGCAGCTTCCGCATGAGGTCGGGCGCTCGGCGCTGCGGCTGGTGCAGGAGTCGCTGACGAACATCGGCAAGCACGCCACCGGCGCCGAGCTGGCGACCGTGGTGGCCGAGATCAACAACGGCAAGCTGTATCTGCGGATCACCGACGACGGACACGGCACCAACCAGCGGCCCGCCGGTGGTTCCGGGGGCTACGGTTTGATCGGCATGCGCGAGCGCGTCGAGCTGCTGCACGGCGAACTCGTCGCCGGACCGGGGCCGCTCGGCGGCTGGAGCGTTGAAGTGTGGCTACCGCTTGAAGGAGAAGAGTGACCATCCGGGTGCTGATCGCGGACGATCAGGAAATGGTGCGGATGGGGTTCCGCATGATTCTGTCCGCGCAGGACGACATCGAGGTCGTCGCCGACGTGCCGGACGGGATCTCCGCCGTGGCCAAGGCCCGCGAGCTGCGGCCGGACGTGTGCCTGCTCGACATCCGCATGCCGGGGCTCGACGGGCTCGAGGTGACCAGGCAGCTGGCCGGGCCGGAGGTCGCCGACCCGCTGAAGGTGGTCGTCGTGACCACCTTCGACCTGGACGAGTACGTGCACAAGGCGCTGCGCAACGGCGCGAGCGGCTTCCTGCTCAAGGACGCCGGGCCCGCGCTGCTGATCGAAGCCGTCCGCGCGGCCGAGCGCGGCGACGCGCTGGTCTCGCCGCAGGTCACCGTGCGGCTGCTCAAGCACTTCGACGGCGGGCAGGCCAAGCGTGACGTCGCGCCGCCGAGCGAGCCGCTGACCGCGCGCGAACTCGACGTCGTGAAGGCCGCCGCGCGCGGGCTGACGAACACCGAGATCGGCGCCGAGTTGTTCATGTCACTGTCGACGGTGAAGACGCACCTGGCCGCTGTCCAGGGCAAGATCAACGCTCGCAACCGGGTGGAGATAGCGGCTTGGGCCTGGCAGTACGGGGTCATGGACTGACTAAGCTCGTGGCCATGTCACGTCGATTCCGAGCCCCTGTTGTCCTGCCCGCCGACCCGTCCTGTTCGCTCCTGCGCGATGCGGTGGTGGACGTCGACGACGATGGCCGGATCTCCTACGTCGGCACCGCGGCGGACGCACCCGACGCGGCCGGCGCCGAAGTCGTGCAGCTCAGCGGCATCCTCACGCCCGGCCTGATCAACACGCACGCGCACAGCCCGATGGCACTGCTGCGCGGCATGGGCGGCGACCTGCCGTTGCTGCGCTGGCTGCAGGAGATCATCTGGCCGGTCGAGGCCAAACTGGTGCCGTCCGACGTCAGGACCGGCATGCTGCTCGGCTCCGTCGAGATGCTGCGCCACGGTGTCACCACCAGCGCCGAGATGTACTTCGAGGGCGAGCAGATCGCCGACGCCGCGTTGACCACCGGCAGCCGCGTGCTGATCGGCCCGCCGGTGATGGACATCCCCGGCATGGATTGGCGCGCCCAGCTCGCCGGCATCGACGCCTGGATCGACGCCGACGGCCTCCGCTTCGGCGCCGGCGACCGCGTCGAGCTGACCTACGGCCCGCACTCGGCGTACACGCTGAGCGAAGAGGCCTTGCGGCTCACCGCGGAGTCGGCGAACTCGCGTGGCGCCCTGGTGCAGATCCACGTCGCCGAGGCGGCGAACGAGGACGAGCACGTCCGCAAGGAGCACGGCTCGGTCCCGCTGCTGCTGGAGAAGGTCGGCATGCTCGCCGGTCGTGTCGTCGCCGCGCACGCGATCCACCTGTCCGACGAGGACATCGCGCTGTTCGCGAAGTACGGCACCGGCGTCGGCCACTGCCCCGGCTCGAACGCGAAACTCGCCTCCGGCTTCTCGCGGCTGATCGACCTGCGCAACGCCGGCGTCAACGTCGGGCTCGGCACCGACGGCCCCGCGTCCAACGACGACCTCGACCTCTGGGAAGAGATGCAGCTGGCGCCGATGTTCCAGCGCCTGGTCAACCAGGACTCGACCATCCTGACGGCGGCCGACTCCTTCCTGCTCGCCACCCGCGGCGGCGCGAACACACTCGGCCGTGACGACATCGGCGTGCTCGAAGCAGGCCGCTGGGCCGACATGGTGCACATCGGCACCGACGGCCCCGCGTTCTTCGCGGGCCTCGACGTGCCGGACGAGCAGCTGATCTCGAACTTGGTCTGGGCCTCGGGCTCGCGCAACGTCCAGGACGTCTGGGTCGCGGGCGAACAGGTCGTCGCCGATGGCGAGTCGACCCGTGTCGACCGGGCCAAGGTCCAGGCGGACGCCAAGGAGCTTTCGGCTCGGCTCCGGTCGGCTTAAAAAAATCCCAATGTGGCATTCGTCAGGTCCTGGCCTCCCAATGTGGCTTTTGTCAGCTCAGAGCTGACGAAAGCCACATTGGGGGTTCGAAAACTGACGAATGCCGCATTGGGATTTTTTTCCTGGGTCAGGCGAGGCCTGGGCGCAGGGTGATGTCGGTCAGGTGGGCGTCGCGTGAGGCGGAGACGGCGGTGAGGACCGCGGTGGCGACCGAATCCGGGCGCAGGTAGCGGGAGGCGTCGTAGTCGAAGCCTTCGTCGGCCACGATGGCCTGCTGCATCTCGGTGTCGGTGCGGCCGGGGTAGATCGAGGTGACGCGGAGGGTTTCTTCCTCGGCGCGCAGGGCGTCGGCGAAGGCTCGGACCGCGAATTTGCTGGCCGCGTAGGGGGCCCAGCCCGCGCGGGCGTTGAGGCCTGCGCCCGAGTTGATGATGACCACGTGGCCGCGGGCGGCGCGCAGGGCCGGCAGGAGCAGGCGGGTCAGTTCGACGACCGCGAGGGTGTTGACCTCGAAGTTCTTGCGCCAGGCGGAGACGCCCGCTGACTCGATGGTGCCCAGGTCGGCGACGCCTGCCGAGTGCACGAGCACGTCGAGCGAGGTGATTTCCGCCGCGCGGGAGGCCAGTGCGTCGAAGTCGGTGAGGTCGACCTGCCAGGGGGATGCACCGGGGAGCTGGCCGGCGACGGTGGCGAGCGCGTCGGCGTCGCGGCCGCCGAGCAGGACTCGGTGGGTTGGTTCGAGCTGGTGGGCGACGGCTGCGCCGATGCCTCGGGAGGCGCCGGTGACCAGTGCGAGCGGGAGATCCGAAGTCATGACGTAACCGTAGATATGCACTTGCGGGCTTGTACCGGGTCCCGGTCGAAGCGGATGCCGCCTCGGGTGAACGAGCCGGTCAGGTTGGTCATGAAGCGGTCGAACGTCAGCGGCGCGCGGACCGATTCGAGCAGTTCGGCGAGCTGTGGGCACCGCAGCGCGTCGCGGGCGGCTTCGATCTGAGACGGGCTGAACGCGCTCGCCTGGCCGGTGCGGTCGAGCCCGCCGGACGCCGAGTCACCCAGGTCCCATACCGAGGGCGGCAGCCGCTTCTCGTGGCCACTGCGGCCCGAGTTGACCACCGAGGAATGCGCGCCGAGCACCGAGGCGAGTCCGTACTCGTCGTGGATCCACACGTCGAGCGGGACGAGCAGGCCGAGCGCGCCCATCGAGTCCGGCGCGATGGTGGTGTGCGGCCGGAACGTCGGGTAGCCACGCCAGCCCGACCCGGTCCGCACCAGCACTTCGGGCCCGCGCGCTTCCCGGAACGCCTGGAGCTGCGCGGGCATGCCAGGGTAAGCCGCATAGTCCTCGGCGAGCACGGGATGGTCGACGCCGGTGGCCCAGGTCCAGTAGCCACGCTCGTCGGTGATCGCGGTCGCGGCCGGGTGATTGAAGTACGGCACGCGCAGCGAGGTACCGGCGACGACCGCCCAGGCGAGCACGCCGATCAAGGGCGACACCGTCCAGCGCGTCACCGGGAACACCATCACCGGCAAGAGCAGGCAGAACAACGCGGGCAGCAGCATCCGGCCGTGCATGAAGTCGCCGCCGACCCGCGTGACGTACAGGGCGAGTCCGGCTGCGGCGAGCACCGGCACGGAGACGAGCACCGCGAATCGGCGGCCCGGCTTCGCGACCCTGCCGAACAGGCCGAGAGTCAGCGTGACCAGCAGCACCGGAACCCAGAGCGCGTATGGGCTGGTCAGGTCGAGAAAGTACGTCCAGCCACGGTCCCACTGCGCGGCCGAAGCCTCCTTGGCGACGGCCGTATTCGGCGTCACGAGACCGTAGTAGCCCATCCGGAAGACCTGGTAGACGACCGGCAACGCGCCCGCGGCCAGCAGCCAGCCGCCCGTCGTCTTCCACCCGCGCCAGCACAGCACCAGCAGCGCGCCGAACGCCGCCGCGCTGAACAACGCCAGGTCGGGGCGGACCAGCGGACCGAGCCCGACGATCAGCGCGGCGGGCCACACCCGGAGCAGGTTGTCCCGGTCGTAGCCCGCGCGCACGAGCAGCCACCAGCAGCCGCCCAGCCACAGCGAGATGAGGCCGGTTTCCAGCCCTGACGTCGCGAAATCGTGGAACGGCGGCAGCGCCAGCACGATCAGCGCGCCGGCGGGGGCCATCAGCGTGAACCCGGCCGGACGGTAAAGCCTGCGTGCGCCATCCATGGCCAGGAAAAGCCCGGCCAGCGCGAAAACGAGGCCGGTGACGACCGAGATCCACTCCAGCCGAAAGGGCAGCAGGCCCACCACCGCGAGCACGGCCGTCCACAGTGGACTGGTGTTCGCCTCGACCCGCTCGCCCGCGTTGAAGACCGGCCCGTTGCCCTCCCAGAGCTGACGGACCGTGCGCAGGACGATGAGTCCGTCGTCGCTCATCCAGCGCTGGCGCCACGCGAAGATCGCGAACAGCACGAGCACCAGAACAGTGCCGACCGCGGCCCACCACCGATAGTCCGGTGGGGTGTCCTCCTCGATCGGCACGACCGTCGCGCTCGAGTGCATGGTCACGCATTGTCGTTCACCCATGAGGACGGCCCGCTAGTGGGCCAGTTGCCGCACCGCGTAATCGGTCGAAACGGAGACCGCGCTGTACGTCGTGAGGTACTCCTCGGAGGGCTCGGCCCAGGCCACCGCGACGGCGAGCCGGACGGATTCGCCCGGCTCAAGCCCAGGTAGACGCCAGATCAGCCGTGCGGGCTCTGCCATTTCGACCGTGAACTCGTCGAGCTCGTCCACCCACCGGCCCGGCATGTGTTCGCCCGACTCCGCGTCCTCGCGCACGCTTTCGAAGTCCGGACCACCGAGCGTGACGGCGACGTCGGCGGTCTCGAAGGTGAACGCGGCCAGTCGTTCGCCGGTGTCGTAGTCACCGACGGCGTCGTCGGGAATGCCGGTCAACGCGGCCGTCAGCGTCACCTCGGGTACCGGTTCCCGCGCGACGACCTGCCATACCGCGGCCCACAGCGTCACCGGCGGGAAGTGCGCGGGAAGGTCCGGCTTGATCGGCCCGACGCGCAGGTCCACCTGTGCCTTCCCGCCACCGAGGCGGCACGAGAAGCCGACCACGCCGAGCGGGGTCTCGATGACATCAAAAGAAAGCGGGCTTTCCTCCACATGCCAAGTGTGGAGGAAAGCCCGCTTCGTCGCCGTCAGCCGCGAGTGCGGCGCCGGATACCGACGGTCAGCACGAGGCCGCCCGCCAGCAGTAGCGCGCCGATACCGGCCATGAAGCCGATCGGAGCACCGGTCTTGGCCAGGTTCTTGCCCGGCGTGGTGCCCGGCTCGGAGTGGCCACCGATCAGGCCCGCGTCGAGCGTGAGGTCTTCACGCTTGGCAACGCCCAGTTTCGTCACCGGCGTGCATTTGCTCGCCGGGTCCATCGCGGAGTCCTTGCCGTTGTGCCTGGCCGCGTCGGCCTTGGTCGGCGCGTAGCCCTGGTACTCGGCGGGCAGGCTCGTCAGGTCGAAGCAGACCTGGTACTCGCCGTCCTTCAGGTTGTCGAACAGGTACTTGCCCTGCGGGTTGGTCGTCGTCGACGAGACGACCTCGCCGCCGACCTCCTTCAAGATCACCTTGACGTCTTCGACGCCGGGCTCGCCTTGATCCTGGATGCCGTTCTTGTTGGTGTCATACCAGACGAAATCGCCGACCTTGTTGACCGGAGTCACCTTCGGTTCGACGAGCCCGGCGTCGAGTGTGAGGTCTTCACGCTTGCCAGGGCCGAGCTTCGTCACCGGCGCGCATTTGCTCGCCGGGTCCGCCGCGGAGTCGGTGCCGTTGTGGCTCGCCGCGTTCGGTTTGGTGAAGGTGTAGCCCTTGAACTCGCCTGCCACCTCGAAGCACACCTGGTAGCTGCCGTCCGGCAGGTCGCCGAACACGTACTTGCCGTCCTTGTCCGTGGTCACGGACTTGTCGGTGTCCTTGAGCGTGACCTTGACGCCAGGTGCGCCCTTCTCGCTCGGGTCCTGGATGCCGTTGGCGTTGGTGTCTACCCAGACGTAGTCGCCGAGCCGGTTGACCGGCGCGACGATGCCCATGTCGAGCGTCAGGTCCTCGCGGTTGCCGGCGCCGAGCTTGACCGGCTTGGCACAACCTGTCGACATGTCGGCATCGGAGTCCGCGCCAGGCTTGGTGACCTGGTAGTCGGCGTATTGACCGGGCAGGCCCTTCAGGTCGAAGCAGACCGTGTAGGTGCCGTCCGGCAGATCGCCGAATCCGTACTTGCCCTGCGCGTCGGTCACCGTCGACTTGTCGGTGCCCTGCAGCGTCACCTTCACGCCCTGCACCGGCGCCTCGCCGGGGCTCTGCAGGCCATCGCGGTTCGCGTCGACCCAGACGTAGTCGCCCAGCTTGTTGACCGGCGCGACGAGACCGGCGTCGAGCGTCAGGTCCTCACGCTTGGCCGCGCCGAGTGTCGTCGGCTTGGCGCACCCGGTGGCCGGGTCCGCGTCCGAGTCCTTCGCGACGTCGCCGCCGCCGAGCTTGGTCAGCGTGTGGTCCTTGACCTCGAAGCAGACCGTGTACGTGCCGTCTTTGAGGTTGTCGAGGAGGTACTTGCCGTCCTTGTCCGTGGTCGTCGTGACGTCGGTGCCCTGCAGGGTCACCTTCACGCCCTCGACGCCCGGCTCGCCGGCGTCCTGCAGCCCGTTCTTGTCGGTGTCGATCCAGACGAAGTCACCAAGGCGGTTGACCGGCTGGATGAGACCGGCATCGACCGTGAGGTCCTCGCGCTTGTCCTGGCCGAGCGTGACCTCCGGAGTGCAGCCGGTCGCGGCGTCGGCGTCCGAGTCCTTGGTCGCGTCACCCGCGTTCGGCTTGGTCACCTGGTAGCCCGCGACCGCCTGCGGCAGCGCCTTGACGTCGAAGCAGACCGTGTACTTGCCGTCACTCAGGTTGTCGAAGAGGTACTTACCGTCGGGACCGGTGGTCGTGGTCAGGTCGGTGCCCTTGAGGGTCACCTTCACACCCGGCACCGCCGGTTCGCCGGAGTCCTGCAGGCCGTTCCTGTCGGTGTCGGCCCACACGTAGTCGCCGAGCTTGTTCGGCGGCGAGACGAGACCGAGGTCCAGGGTCAGGTCCTCGTGCTTGTCGGCGCCGAGGACAAGCGGCGGAGCGCAGCCGTCGGCGCCCGCGTCCGAGTCCTTGGCGTCGTCGCCACTGTCCTTTTTGGTCACCTGGTAGCCGGTCACCGCGGCAGGCAGCTTCGCGATGTCGAAACAGACCGTGTAGGTGCCGTCGTCCAGGTTGTCGAAGAGGTACTTGCCGTCCTTGTCGGTGGTCGCGGTCTTCCCGGCGCCCTTCAGCGTCACCGTCACGCCGGGCACCGGAGCCTCGCCGGAATCCTGCAGACCGTTCTTGTTCGCGTCGATCCACACGAAGTCGCCGAGGCGGTTGACCGGCGCGATGAGACCGGCGTCCAGCGTGAGGTCTTCACGCTTGGCCACGCCGAGCGTGGTGACGCCGGTGCAGCCGGAGGCCGGGTCGGCGTCGGAGTCCTTCGCGACGTCACTCGCGTTCTTCTTGGTGATCTGGTAGCCGGCCACCGCGGCAGGCAGCTTCGCGATGTCGAAACAGACCGTGTAGGTGCCGTCGTTGAGATTGTCGAAGAGGTACTTGCCGTCAGCGCCCGTGGTCGTGCTGACATCAGTGCCCTGCAGCGTCACCTTGACGCCCTGGACGCCGAGTTCGCCAGCGTCCTGCAGGCCGTTCTTGTTCGTGTCGATCCAGACGAAGTCGCCGAGCTTGTTCGGCGGGGAGGCGATGCCCGCGTCCAGTGTGAGGTCTTCGCGCTTGGCGGCGCCCAAGGTGGCCGGCTTGGCACAGCCGGTCGCGGGGTCGGCGTCCGAGTCGGACGCGACATCTCCGGCGTTGACCTTGGTCAGCTGGTGACCCGTATACGGCGCGGGAAGGTTCGTGGTTTCGAAGCAGACGGTGTAGGCGCCGTCCGGCAGATCCGTGAAGAGGTACTTGCCATCGGGCCCGGTGGTCGTGGTGAAGTCGGTGCCCTTGAGGGTGACCTTGACGCCGGGCACGCCGGGCTCGCCGGCGTCCTGCAGGCCGTTCTTGTTCGTGTCGGCCCAGACGAAGTCGCCGAGCCGGTTCAGCGGCGGCACGACGCCGAGGTCCAGCGTGAGGTCTTCGCGCTTGCCCGCGCCGACGGTGGTGGTCGGCGTGCAGCCGGTGGCGGCGTCCGCGTCGGAGTCCTTCGCGTCGTCGCCACCGTCCTTTTTGGTCACTTGGTGGCCCGCGAAGTCGGCGGGCAGGTGCGCGACGTCGAAGCAGACCTTGTAGGTGCCGTCGTTCAGCTCGGGGAAGAGGTACTTGCCGTCCGGCCCGGTGGTCGTGGTGGTGACCAGCGTGCCGCCACCGTCCTGCAGGGTCACCTTGACGCCGGGCACGCCAGGTTCGCCGGAGTCCTGCAGGCCATTGCGGTTGGTGTCGACCCAGACGAAGTCGCCGATCTTGTCGGGTGGAGTGATGATGCCGCCGTCGAGCGTCAGGTCCTCGCGCTTGGCCGCGCCGAGCGTGGTGCTCGCGGTGCAGCCGTCAGCACCGGCGTCGGAGTCCTTGGCGTCGTCGCCACTGTCCTTTTTGGTCACCAAATAGCCCGCGTACTGCGCGGGGAGGTTGGCCAGGTCGAAGCAGACGTTGTAGGTGCCGTCGTTCAGATTGTCGAAGAGGTACTTGCCGTCCGCGCCCGTGGTGGTCGTGGCGGTGGCGGCTCCTTTGAGCGTCACCTTGATCCCCTGGACGCCGGGCTCGCCGGAGTCCTGGAGGCCGTTCTTGTTGGTGTCGGCCCAGACGAAGTCGCCGAGCCGGTTGACGGGCGGGGTGAGCCCGAGGTCGAGCGTCATGTCCTCGCGCTTGTCGGCGTTGAGCGTGGTCTTCGCCGTGCAGCCGTCAGCACCGGCGTCGGAGTCCTTCGTGTCATCGCCCGCGTCCTTCTTCGTCGGCTTGTACTCGGCGACCGCCTTCGGGAGGTTCGCCACGTCGAAGCAGACGGTGTAGTCGCCGTCTGGCAGCTTGTCGAATAGATACTTGCCCTGCGCGTCGGTGGTCTTGGGGGTGCCGACGTCCTTGCCTGCCCCGTCCTTCAGCGTGACCTTGACGCCGGGCACGCCCGCTTCGCCGGAGTCCTGCAGGCCGTTGCGGTTGGTGTCGACCCAGACGAAGTCGCCGACCTTGTCGATGGCGGGCGGCGTCTTGACGATGATGGTCGCGGTGGCCGTCTTGTCGCCGAGCTTGTCACCGTTCGCCGAGGTCACGCCGGAGACGGTGACCGTGTTGACGTGGCCGTCGTCGTCGATGGTGACGTTCGGGTGATCACAGGTGATGACCTGGTTCTTGCCACCGTCCAGCGTCGCGATCGGCGCAGGTTGCGTCGCGCACCACGGGTCGTCGACCTTGAGGTTCTTCAGCTGGACGCTGCCCTCATTGGTCACCGTGATGCGGTACTTGGCGGTCTGCCCCGCGGTGATCGTGGCTTTCGGTCCCCAGGCGCCGGTGGCCGGGTCCTGTACTTCCTTCTTCACCGAGTAGGCGGCGAGCTGCAGATAAACGCAGTCCCATTTGACCCAGTTGTAGTTCGTTTCGGCGAAGAACCGGACCGAGGTCGCCGCGGCGGGCGCGGTCGACGCCGGGAAATCCTGGCGTGCGACCTTCTTGTCGGTGTTGACGTCGTGCGTGACTTTCAGCTTGTTTTCCAGTACGACCTTGTTGGCCGCGTCGTAAAAACGCAGACCGGTGAACTGGTTGTCACCGGCGCGCGAGAGGTTTTCCGCGTGCGTTCCGGTGAAGTCGGTGAGGGTGTAGATACCGCCGGGCACGAATTTCTGCGCCTGGTACGCGGTGCTGACCATCTTGTCCGGCGTCTGGATCAGCGCGTAGGTCGCGCCGTCGGACGGATAGGTGCCATCGGTGTAGAGCTTGGGAATCTTGTTGCTCGGCGTGCCGTTCGGAACGGGGGCCGCGCCGGTGAACGTGTAGCCCGTCGGCGCGGTCTTCGCTCCGCCGACGACCTGTTCCACACTCGGGTTCGGCGCGATGTTGCCGACGCCGGCGCACCCTGCCGGGATGACGGGTGGCGCCGCGACGGCCGCCGTGGCACCGGCCATGGCCGAGCCGAAGACAAGCGCCCCGGCCGATAAGGCGGCGAGTGCTCTTTTCACCTGACAACTCCAAGCTCTAGAAAAACAGGTGGAAACCACAATGAAAGCTATTCCCCATTCTCGGTACGCGAAATCGCTGAACGGAGTGCGCCGGTAGCACAGCGGTGGTCGATTCGACACCCGAAGATCAAATCGCTCAATCGTGCGGGGAGCGCTCGGAGTGTCGGCCATTCGCGGCTGCGCAAACAGGAATCATCTTGCGTTCTTACCCGAACTGGGTAGCCCGTTCAGGGGACGCGGAAAGTAACGGTGTCGCCCACCGGATTCACAGGCGCTCAGGAGTCGCGGTTCGTTCCGGCAGAGCGTGACGGAACGGAGGGGTGCTCACTCGCCCAGGGGACGCTCACCCGGGTAAAGCAAACGCCGCCGAGGAAACTTCCTCGGCGGCGCCTGGGTCGAGCTTGTGGGACTACCGTTCGCCGATGCGTCCGACGAGACCGAAATGCCCCTTCTTCCACACCGCGACGATCGAAGCACGCGGCTGCGAAGTGCCGCCATCCGGCCAGTGCGACTGCGGGTCGGCCGAACTCGGGGCGTCTTCACCAGGATGCTGCACCGCCACCAGCACAAGGTTGTCCCTGACAACGGGACCACAGGTCTCCGCGCCTGCCGGAACGGTCAGGAACTGTTTGACGAAGCCACGTTCCGGGCCTGCGACCGGAACGGAGAACAGACCGTCGTTGTTGCCTGTGGCGTTTCCGTCCGTGGAGACCCACAGATTGCCGCGTGAGTCGAAAGTAACGTTGTCGGGACAGGAGATCGGGCTGACCTTGTCCTTGGGATAGCCGCCGTAGTAGGTGTCGGCCTCCTTCGGATCACCACAGACCAGGAACAGCCGCCAAGTGAAGCGCGTCGCCGCGCCATCGCCACAGTCCTCTTCGAGCTCCAGCACTTGACCGTTCTTGTTGGCCTTGCGCGGAGCCACTTCCTCGACGCCGGGCTTGCCGGCCGCACCTCGGTCACTGTTGTTGGTCAATGCCGCGTAGATCCGGCCGTTGACCGGGTTCGGCTCCACGTCCTCCGGGCGGTCCATCTTCGTGGCGCCGACCTTGTCGGCAGCCTGCCTGGTGAAGACGTAGACCTCTTCCGCGGTCATACCGTCCACAAAGGACTTGTTGCCCGCGGCGAGCGGGATCCATTCGCCGACACCGTCGAATTCGCCGTCGGACGGCAGTTTTCCGGTGCCGATCTCGGCGGCCGGGCTGTCGCCGGTGAACTTGGCGACGTACAACGTCCCGTCATCGAGCAGCGCGGAGTTGTGGCGGCGGATGTGCGCGCCGCTGCCCTTCTTGAACTTTCCCTTGGACACGTACTTGTAGAGGTACTCGAAACGCTCGTCGTCACCGGTGTAGGCGGCCACTCGGCCGTCTTCGGTGATCTTGATGTTCGCGCCCTCGTGCTTCAGCCTGCCGAGCGCGGTGTGCTTGATCGGCGTCGAGTTCGGGTCGTTCGGGTCGATCTCCACGATCCAGCCGAACCGGTTCGACTCGTTGGGCTCCTTGGAAACGTCCCAGCGCTTGTCGAAACGCTCCCACTTGCGCGTGCTCTCACCGGCACCGATGGCGTAGCGCTTGAGCCGCGCCGAGGTGACCGGATCGGTGACCATCGCCGAGTTGGCGAAGTACTGGTGGATGTTCTCCTCGCCGGAAAGCACAGTGCCCCAAGGGGTCACGCCGCCGGAGCAGTTGTTCTGCGTGCCGTGCACCCAGCGGCCCTCCGGGTCGACGGAGGTCTTCAGGTACTTCGAACCGGCGGCCGGGCCACGCACCTCGAAGACGGTGTTGAGCGTGATGCGCCGGTTGTACTTGCTCGGAACCACTTTCAGGCCACCGTGCAGTGGGTCGCGCACGGCCTGCACGACCGAGAGGCCGTGTGCCGCCCAGGCGATCTTGACCTGTTCTTCTGTCGGGTTCTTCGGGTCGTACTGATCGGCGGGAAACATGTGCAGCTCAGTGGTGTATTCGTGGTTGCACACCAGCAGATTGCGGATGCCCAGCGCGTCTTGCGGGATTAGCGCGGTGAAGTCGTTGTTGTAGCCCCACTGCTTCTCTTGCGCCGCCGCGGTCTGGTTGCGGAAGTCGAACTTCGGCGCGCCCGCGACGACAGGGTCGCCCCAGCGGATGACCACCTGCTGCGCGTAGCCGGGCGGAATGGTGACCGCGTCGAGCTTGTTCGGCGCGACCGGGTCGTAGTCGGTGCCGGGGATCGGCCGCTCCGGACGCTTGACCGCGGCTTCGGTGTCCGAAGTGGACGCGGCAGCCGCCGTACCCGTCAGCGCGGTCAACCCGCCTGCCGCGGCGGCCACGACCGCGCCTGCCTTGAACGCGCCGCGGCGCGAGATCGCCGCCTTGATGACGTCGCCGAAGTACTCGTTGTCCGAGGTGTTCGGCTCGGGGTGCGCGCACGCGTTGCCACAGCGGTACTCGCAGGTGATCGGCGATCGACCACCCGGGTGGTGGGACGTGAACAAGGGCAACGGCCGCCCAGGCTCGAAGGACACAAGACCTCCAGGGTCACTCAGTCGGGGAACAAAGCGACGTTAAGCGTCCCAAACGTGGCAACCCCGACATTTGGGTGAACGGTGGATGTACAACCACGAATGGCGGTACATCACACAGTGCACACCTGGTTCGTCAGAACTCTTCCCCGACCAAGATCGCTTCCTGAGGAAGAACGTGCTGGTCAGCCACCCGCTCCTTGACCGCGAGGAGCGCACCGGCGATCACGCAGAGTACGGCCGATACCACGAACGGGGCATGCGGCGAGCCGAACCACTCGGCGACATGTCCCACAAGCGTGGCGGCGACGGCGCCACCGAGCCAGCGGCAGAAGTTGTAGCCCGCGCTCGCCACCGGACGCGGCGCGTCGCTGATGGACATCGCGGTCCCGGTGAACAGCGTGTTCAGCAGACCCGAGACCAGCCCGCTCACGATGATGCCGACGACCAGCACCGGCTTGCTCGGAATGGCCATGACCAGCAGCAACACCGCGTACCCGAACACGGCGACCGTGGTCGCGTGCCGCTCGCCGAGCCTGACGGCCAGCTTCGGCGCGAGCGCCACACTGGCGAAGGCGACGCAGAGTCCCCAGCCGCAGAAGATCAGTCCGACCGCGACCGCGCTGAACCCGAGCACGAACGGCGACCAGGCCAGCACGGCGAAGAAGGCCGCCGTGTACAGCGCGGACCCGAGCGCGGTACGCAGCAGCCCAGGGTGGCCGAGCGCGCGGAACGGGTCGAGCAGCTTGACCGGCTGCCGCTTTTCGCGGGCGTCGCTGGTCAGGAACACGGCGCACAGCACGAGCGCGCCCGCCATCAGGATCGCGGTGCCGAGGAACGGCCCGCGCCACGAGATGCTGCCGAGCAGCGCGCCCAGCAGCGGCCCGACCGCGAGACCCACGCCGAGCGCCGCCTCGTAAAGCAGGATCGCGCCCGCTTGCCCGCCGGTCGCCGCGCCGACGATCACCGACAGCGCGGTCGCGATGAAGAACGCGTTGCCGAGGCCCCAGACCGCCCGCAACCCGACCAGCTGCTCGATCGAGCCCGCCGCCGCGCACAGTGCCGTCGCGGCCACGACCAGCGTCAACCCGACGAGCACGGTCCGCTTGGCGCCGAACCGCGCGCTCGCCGCGCCGGTGACCAGCATCGCGACGGCCTGGATGCCCAGGTAGGAGGAGAACAGGAGCGTCACCTGCGAGGGCGTGGCATGCAGGCCCTTCGCTATCGACAGCAGGATCGGATCGACCAGCCCGATCCCCATGAACGCGATCACGGCGGCGAACGCGGTGATCCAGACTTGCCGGGGCTGACCTTTGATGGCGTCCAGCAGATTCGAGTGACCAGGTGTACTCAACGTGCTCTCCCTTCTTACTTAGCCATGCTAACTAATATTAGTAAGCATGGCTAAGTAATTCGGGTCACCCGGTACCGTGCGCCTATGGATGCAGTGGTCTTCGACCTCGACGGCGTGCTGGTCGACTCCGAGCAGATCTGGGACGAGGTGCGCCGCGCGTACGTCGCCGGGCACGGCGGGACCTGGACGGATGAGGCGACTCGCGCGCAGCAGGGGATGAGCACGCCCGAGTGGGCGGAGTACCTCGCGGGCCTGGGCGTTTCGCTGCCCCCGGAGCGGATCGCCGAAGAGGTCATCGAGCGGATGGTCGCGCGATACGCGGCAGGCCCGCCGGTGATCGCGGGCGGACCCGAGGCGGTCAGGGCGGTGGGCGCGGCCTATCCGGTGGCGATCGCGAGTTCGTCGCCGCAGGTGCTGATCACGTCGTTCCTGGTCGCGACCGGACTGGAAGACCTGGTGAAAGTGGCGCTCTCGAGCGAGAAAGTCGCCAAGGGAAAGCCGGCGCCCGATGTCTACCTGGAGGCGACGCGGCTGCTGGGCGTCGACGCTTCGCGATGCGCGGCCGTCGAAGACACGACCAATGGGCTCAAGGCGGCGCTGGCGGCGGGGATGACCGTGTACGCGGTGCCAAATCCCCACTTCCCGCCGGACCCGGCCGTCCTCGCGCAGGCCGCGGCTGTTCTCGGGGAGATCGGCGAACTGCCGGGCATCATGGGGTTGTGAGGCCAGGGTCGTGAGCGTTGGGGGGGGGGGGGGTAGGCGCGCCCAACAGCG
>NZ_JBHWEB010000002.1:85869-209551 GCF_042734395.1 Amycolatopsis sp. NPDC059657
GTGGTTGGGGGGTTCTTGGGCTTTCGGGGGTGTGTGGTGGGGTGGGGGGGCGGGGGGGGGTGGGGGGGGGGGGGGGCCCCCCCCCCCCCCAACGCTCACGAGCACTCAGGCTTCGCCGCGGATGAAGCGCTCGACCTCGTCACGCGCGGTGGAGTCGTCGTACTGCTCGGGCGGCGACTTCATGAAGTACGAGGACGCCGAGAGGATCGGCCCGCCGATGCCGCGGTCCTTGGCGATCTTCGCGGCGCGGACGGCGTCGATGATGATGCCGGCCGAGTTGGGGGAGTCCCACACCTCGAGCTTGTACTCCATGTTCAGCGGCACGTCACCGAAGGCGCGACCCTCGAGGCGGACGTAGGCCCACTTGCGGTCGTCGAGCCACTGGACGTAGTCGGACGGTCCGATGTGGACGTTGCCCTTGCCGAGGTCGCGGTCGACCTGCGAGGTGACCGACTGGGTCTTCGAGATCTTCTTCGACTCGAGGCGCTCGAGCTCCTTCATGTTCAGGAAGTCCATGTTCCCGCCCACGTTGAGCTGCATCGTCCGGTCGAGCTGGACGCCGCGGTCCTCGAACAGCTTCGCCAGCACGCGGTGCGTGATGGTGGCGCCGACCTGGGACTTGATGTCGTCGCCGACGATCGGCACGCCCGCCTCGGTGAACTTGGCGGCCCACTCGGGGTCGGAGGCGATGAACACCGGCAGCGCGTTGACGAAGGCGACCTTCGCGTCGATGCAGGCCTGCGCGTAGAACTTGTCGGCGACCTCGGAGCCCACCGGGAGGTAGGACACCAGCACGTCGACCTCGGCCTCGCGCAGCGCGGCGACGATGTCGACCGGGGTCTCGTCGGACTCCTCGATGGTCTCGCGGTAGAACCGGCCGAGCCCGTCATGGGTGTGTCCACGCTGGACGGTCACGCCGAGCGGCGGGACGTCGGCGATCTTGATGGTGTTGTTCTCGCTCGCGACGATGGCTTCCGAGAGGTCGCGGCCGACCTTCTTGGCGTCCACGTCGAACGCGGCGACGAACTCGATGTCGCGGACGTGGTACTCGCCGAACTGCACATGCATCAAGCCGGGCACGCGGGACCCCGCGTCGGCGTCACGGTAGTACTGGACGCCCTGCACCAGCGACGCCGCGCAGTTACCGACGCCAACGATGGCCACCCGAACACTGCGGCGGTGCTCGCCCATGCCGGATTCTCCTTAGCTCGTTTTACTGTGTTGTAGGTGCTCGGCCGAGCGAAGCGCTCAATCCTCCTGAGCGCGCTGCTCGGCTTGTTCGTGCGCGATCAGCTCGTTGAGCCAGCGCACTTCCCGCTCACTCGACTCCAGCCCCAGCCGGTGCAGCTCGCGGGTATAGCGGTCGATCTTCTCCTCGGCCCTGGCCATGGCGGCCCGAAGTCCTTCACGCCGCTCCTCGACGCGTCGGCGGCGGCCTTCCAATATCCGCATCCTGACGTCGGCCGGTGTCCGCGAGAAGAACGCGAGATGGACGCCGAACCCTTCGTCGTCCCAGGTCTGCGGACCGGCGTCACCGAGCAGCTCGGCGAAGTGCTCCTTGCCCTCGGCCGTGAGCTTGTAGACCCGGCGGCCACGCCTCGACCACGCCTTGTTCTCTTCTTCGTCCAGCTCCTCGGTGATGAAGCCGTCCCGGAGCAGCCGCCGCAGGGTCGGATAGAGCGACCCGTAGGAGAAAGTCCGGAACATCCCGAGCGTCTCGTGCAAACGTTTGCGCAGCACGTACCCGTGCATGGGCGCCTCGTGCAGCAGTCCCAAGATTGCGAACTCCAGCACACCGACACCCCCTTCGGGAACAAACGGCCTCCACCGGCGTTAGCCCGGATGCTCGCTTGCCGCCTTTGGCAACCTACCGCCCGAGTATATCGCGCCGATACATCGAAGTGGCGCACGTAACCCTACTGGCCGTATGCCCAAGTGAGCATTTTCATCAGAGAGTTACGAAATCGACGGCGTGTCGGGCTTGGCCACGACGCCGCTAGGACGAACGGCCCATGGTCCACACAGACTTAGCCCGTACTCTGTTGTCGTGCGAAACCAGCGGGAGGTCGTGGACTACGCCTTGCAGCGCCGTGCGCTGCTGGCCGGGGTCCACTCCGGACGAGTAGGCACCCACGACGTGTGCGATGCCAGCCCGTACCTGCTGCGAGCTGCGAAGTTCCACGGCGAGGCCGGCGAGAATCCGTGCCCGATCTGCCGGAAGGAGCAGCTCACGCTGGTCTCGTGGGTCTATGGCGACGAGCTCAAGCACGTCGCCGGTTCGGCACGTGCGCAAGACGAGCTGACCAGGATGGATGGGCTCTTCTCGGAGTTCACCGTCTACGTCGTCGAGGTTTGCCGGACGTGTCACTGGAACCACCTGGTGCAGTCATACGTCCTGGGCACAGGAGACCCGCATACGCGGTCCCGTCCGCGGAGGACCGCGGGCCAGTGACGCCAGCAGAAAAAACCGCTGTAAACGCCAGTGGCGTACCCCGAAACGCCACTTCGGAGGCTCATTCGTGAACGACGATCGCAACCGCTCTTGGCCTGGTCAGGAGCCAGATGCCCCTCGCCGTGCCCAATGGCCGGGTGAAGACACACCGCAGTGGCCAGGCGACGAGGCCCCCAGACGTCCTCAGCGTCCCCAACGTCCCGCGCAGCCGCGCGGGAACAACGCAGGCGCCCCCCAATGGCCTGCCGGTGACGAAGGCAACATGGGCCGTCCGCAGCGCCCGGCAACGCCACCTGGCGGAATGCCGCCTCCACGCCGTCAAGGACCGCCTCCGCCTGGCGGTAACCGCCCGCCGGCCACCCCGCCCGGCGGTTACCGCCAGGGCGGTCCGCAGCAGGCACGCAGGCGCCCGCCGGAGCCACAGGTCGAGCCGGACCTGATCACCCACCACGAGCACAACGGCACCGCCGACGAGCTCGGCTACGACGACTACGACGAAGCCCGGTTCAACGACTACGGCACCGACGAACCCGACGACACCGGCGAAGGCCCTGAGCTCGACAAAAAGGGCAAGCCGGTACTGACGGCGGCGCAGAAGAAGAAGCGCCGCTGGAAGATCGTCCGCCGCTGCGCGTACGCGTTCGTCGCCATCTTCTTCGTCATCCCGGCGATCGCGTTCACGATCACCTACTTCCTCGTCGACGTCCCGTCGCAGGAGAGCGTCGCGGCGCGGCAGAGCCAGCCGATCAGCTTCACCTATTCCGACGGCAGCCCGATGGGCAAGATGCTGCCCCCGAAGGGTGGCGACCGGCGGATCGTCAAGCCGGACGAGATCCCGGACACCGTCAAGCACGCGGTGTACGCCGCGGAGGACGCGACCTTCGAGACCAACTCCGGGTTCGACGTCACCGGCATCCTGCGCGCGGTCTTCAACCAGCTGACCGGTGGCAAGGGCGGTGGTTCGACCATCTCCCAGCAGTACATCAAGAAGGCCACCGAGAACGAGGACCCGACGCTCACCCGTAAGTGGACCGAGCTGGTCAAGTCCTTCAAGATGACCAACCAGCAGGAGAAGCCGGACATCCTGGCCGCCTACCTCAACACGATCTACTTCGGCCGCCGCGCCGACGGGATCGGCGCGGCCGCGAAGGCGTACTTCGGCAAGGACCTCAAGGAGCTCACCCAGGCCGAGGCCGCGTACCTCGCGGGCGCCATTCAGGGCCCGAGCCGCACCGGCAACGCGGAGTACATGACCAGGCGCTGGAACTTCGTGATGGACCAGCTGGTCGCCAACAAGTGGATGACCAAGGCGGACCGTGACGCGGCCCAGCTGCCGACGCCGATCGCACTCGACGACCTGAAGGATCAGGCGGAGGGCTCGCCGGACTACTTCATCAGCAAGCGGGTGCTCGCCGAGCTGAGTGAGCAGGGCTTCGACGAGGACAAGCTGTTCTCCGGCGGTTACAAGATCCAGACCACGATCGACCCCAAGGCGCAGCAGGATGCCAAGAAGGCGGTCGAGGACGGGATGAAGGGGCAGACCGACGAGAACCTGCTGAACGCGCTGGTCGCCGTCGACCCGAAG
Source organism: Amycolatopsis sp. NPDC059657 (assembly GCF_042734395.1). NCBI lineage: Bacteria > Bacillati > Actinomycetota > Actinomycetes > Pseudonocardiales > Pseudonocardiaceae > Amycolatopsis > Amycolatopsis sp. NPDC059657. Next base: position 89,907 of record NZ_JBHWEB010000002.1, read on the forward strand.
ACCGGCGGGGTGATCGCCTACTACGGCGGCCCCGAGGTGGTGCCGGACGGCGACACCGGGAAGAACAAGACCGGTCAGGACTGGGCCTCCATCCCGCACAACCCCGGTTCGTCGATGAAGGCCTACGACCTGGCGGCGTTCCTCAAGATGAACAAGGGGCTCGGCGAGACCTTCGACGGCTCGGACCGGCGAACGATCGGCGGCAGGCTGGTCCGGAACGCCGGTGAGAGCTCCAGCTGCGGCGAGCAGTGCACGGTCAAGGAGGCGATGGCCATCTCGGCCAACACCGTCTTCTTCGACATGGTGGTCAACAAGACCGGCACGAAAGCCGTGGTCACAGCAGCCAAGGACGCCGGCATCAAGGAAAAGCCGGACGGTCCCGCCGTGCTCGGTGACGACGCCAACATCTCGCTCGGTGGTGGTACGACGGTGGCCACCGCGGAGGACATGGCAGCGAGCTACGCGACCTTCGCGGGCGACGGCATGCGCCGCGACCGCCACTTCGTGCTGAAGCTGACGAACTCGGCCGACGAGGTCGCTTACGAGCCCAAGACCGAGGGCACGCCCGCGTTCGCGAGCAACGACGCGGACAAGAGCAAGCAGATCGCGAACAACGTCACCGAGGCGCTCAAGGGCGTCATCCCGCACTCGAACCTGAAGTGCCCGCCGAACCACGAATGCGTCGGCAAGACGGGTACCCAGCAGTACGACATGCAGAAGAACGACCCCAAGGCGTACGCGAACCTCAACGCGCAGACCTGGATGGTGGGTTACACGCCGTCGATCTCGGCCGCGGTGTGGGTCGGCGGCGACGGTAACAAGCCGTTGAAGGGCAAGAACGGCAAACCGATCTACGGTGCGACGATCGCGGGCCCGATCTGGCAGAACTTCATCTCCATGTACCTGACCGGCAAGCCGTCGGAGAAGTTCCCGGCGTTCAAGCCGATCGGCAAGGACCCCGGCCAGGTCACCACGACGCCGAAGAAGACCGAGACGCCGACGACGACCACGGAACCCCAGGACACGACGGAGAGCAACACCCCGTCGGACACGACGGAGAGCAAGCCGACGTCGAGTTCGAAGACGCGTCCCGGCCCCGGCGGTGGCACCGGCGGGCCGATCTTCCCGCAGCCGCCGGCAGGTGGCAACTCCGGTCGCGGTAGTGGTTCAGAGCCGTAGCGGCGATTGATCGAGCTGAAGGCCCGCCATCTTTCGGGAGATGGCGGGCCTTTCTGCTTTAGTGAGCGCCGGCGTGACAGGGGCAGAGTGAAACCGTGACGGCGTCGGCAGGCATTGTGGCCGCTGCCTTTTCGACGTCGTCGAGCATTTTCTGGCGTGCGGCCGGGTCGTAGTACTTGCCGCGCAGTGACACGCCGTGGAGCTTGCGGGTGTTGGCGATGTCCGCGAGCGGGTCGGCGTCGAGCAGCACGAGGTCGGCGAGCTTGCCGGGTGCGACGGAACCGGTTTCCCGTTCCCTGCCAAGGAATTTCGCGGACTCGATGGTCGCGGACCGCAAGGCGGCCATCGGGGACATGCCGGCCGTCACCAGGTGCTGGAGTTCTTCGTGCAGCGCGAAACCGGGATAGATCTCGCCGGTTCCGACATCCGTCCCGGCGAGGATCTGGACACCGGCACGATGCATTTCGCCGACCAGGCCGAGACGTAATTCCCAGAGCGCGGCCCATTCGGCGTCGGTTTGCGGGGTGCGGCCCTTGAGATAGAACTCGCGCAGCACGAAATCGTTGAGGTCGAGCGCGGACTTCGGCAGGTACTTGCGCAGCGGGTCGTCTTCGGGGCGATAGGCGCTGGCGTGGTCGAGAACGTTGTGCAGCGCCAAAGTCGGCACCTGCCTGGCGCCGCAGGCGGCGAACTTCGCGAAGAGGGCGCGGGCCTTGACCGGGCTGTGCGTGTGCGCGGCCTCCCATTCGATGGGGTGCATCGCGGTGAACCAGCTGTTGTAGTCGCCGTCCGTGAAATCGAGGTTGCGCAGGCGTTCGACCAGCTCGGCTTCCTTGCGCGAGGTGCCGTAGAAGGTCCAGAAAAGGTGTTCGAAACTGCGCTGGCCGAGGTCGACCGCGGTTTCGATCGGCACGCTGTCCGGGCAATGGCCGAGGAACGGCAAGCCGAGCTTGCGTGATTCGTCGGCGATCGCGTTCAGCGACACCGGCGAGACGCGGGTGTAGACCTTGATGAACTCGGCGCCTTCGGCCTTGGCCTCGCGGACCGCGGCCCTGGCGTCGGCGTCGCCGGAGACCTTGACGATGTTGGCGAAGTTCGGGTCCCACAGCGAGGGAATGCCGTCGATGATCCGGCTGCCGAGCACCCAGCGCGGGCCGAGCAGCGTGCCAGCTTCGACTCGGCGGCGCATTTCGAAGTGGCGCGGCTCGGTGCTCATGTCGCGGATGGTGGTGACGCCGTTCGCGACGTGCAGTGGCAGGTCGATGACGTCGGCACCGGTGTGGACATGGAGGTCGCAGAGTCCCGGCAGCAGGAACTTGCCGGGTAGGTCGTGGATCAGGACACCGGGTGGGACCCGGATGTCCTGACTGCGGCCGACGGCGACGATCCGGTCGCCGATGACCACCACGGTCATGTCCGGCCGCAGTCGTCCGCTGATCACGTCGACGACCGTGACGTGCCGGAACGCGTATCCGATCTCGGCACTCGCCGTCGCCGGTTTCGCGACCGCGACCGCCACTCCCGCCGCGATACCGCCTGACAACGCGCTACGCCTTGAGATTCCCCTAGTCATGTAAGGAATCCTGCCCGTGGCCGGCGGTGCGGTCACTCCGCGAACCGGCTGGTTGTCACGTCAAAGCGTGACAACGCGACCTTCCCGCGCGGACAACTGCGCGACTTCGATCACGCGCAGTGCTTCCAAGGCACTCGCCGGGTCCACCGGGAATTCGCCAGTCCCGGTCAGCGCGTCACGGACCTGCGCGTAGAAGTCTTCGTAGCGGCCGGTTTCGGTCGGCACGCGCTCGACCTCCGCGCCGACACCGAGCACACCGGCGTCAGACTCGGGCTCGACGCCCCAGCCGTCGTCACCGGGACGCAGGCCGTCCTTGATCTGCGGTTCCTGCACGTCCAGGCCGAACTTGGTGAAGGTGGCCTGCTTGCCCATCAACCGGAAACGCGGGTTCAGCGTGCCCGCCCACGCCGTGGCCCACAGGTGTGAGCGGACGCCGCTCGCGTGGTGCAGCGCGACGAACGCGTCGTCGTCGACCGCGCCGCCGTCGCGACGGATGTCGATCTCGGCGTAGACCTGGGTGACCGGGCCGAACAACTGCAGCGCCTGGTCGACGATGTGCGCGCCGAGGTCATAGAAGAGGCCTCCGGCTTCGGCCGGGTCACCGAGCTGGCGCCAGTTGTCGCGGGGAGTCGGAACCCAGCGGTCGTAGCGGGACTCGAAACGGACGATCTCGCCGAGCTTGCCGGAGTCGATGACCTTGCGGACGGTCAGGAAGTCCGAGTCGAGGCGCCGGTTCTGGAACACGGTGAGCCCGACGCCCGCCTTCGTCGCGGCCTCGAGCACCGAGGATGCCTCGGCCGCGGTCCGCGCGAACGGCTTGTCGACGACCACGGGCACGCCGCGCTCGATCGCCTTGAGCGCCAGTTCGGCGTGCGTCCGGTTGGGCGTGGTGACGACCACGAAGTCCAGGTCGAGCGCGAACAACGCGTCGGCGTCCGGGACGACGGCGGCGGCCGGGTAGTCGGACTGGGCCTGCGCGGCGCGCTCCGGGTTGCCGGTGACGATCGCCGCGACGGCCAAGCCGGACGTCGAGTCGATGAGCGGGGCGTGGAAGACGCGCCCGCCGATGCCGTAACCGAGGATTCCCGCTCGCAAGTCAGCCATACCTCTATTAAACAACGCTGTTGCGTAATTCGCCAGACATGCGACGATCCTTACGTGACAGACACCGGGGTGAACCTCCGCGGCCTACGCCAGCACAACCGCGCGCTGCTGCTCACCGAGATCAGGCGAGGGGGCGGGCTGAGCCGTGTCGAGCTCGCCGCACGCAGCGGACTCACCCAGCAGGCGGTCTCCAAAATCGTGCCGGAGCTGCTGCAAGCCGGCCTGCTCGACGAGCAGCGCCAGCCGGCGGCAGGCGTCGGTAAGCCGCGCACGAGGCTCGCGATCCGGCCAGAGGCCCGGTACGCGCTCGGCGTGCAGATCGACCGCGATGAGGTGCAGGTCGTGCTCGTCGACCTGCTCGGCGACGAGGTCGCGGAGACCACCGCGCCGCTGCCCGCCGGGTTCAGCCCCGACGAGGCGATCGAGGCCATCACCGACGGCGCGCACCGCGTGTCCGCCGGGCTCGACCGGGCAAAACTGCTCGGCATGGGCGTCGGCGCGCTCGGCCCGCTCGACCATCGGACCGGCATCGTCCACCACGCGACCAACATGCCCGGCTGGCGCAAGGTCAAGCTGCGCGATCAGCTCGCCGAGAGCGTCGGGCTGCCGGTGATCGTCGACAAGGACACCAACGCCGCCGCGCTGGCGCACCAGTGGAGTGCGCGTGCCCCCGAGCCGGCGACGGCCGTGGTGCTGGTCGGCACCGGAATCGGTGTCGGGCTGCTCATCGACGGCAGGCTCTACCGCGGTCCGCGCACCAACGCGGGCGAGTTCGGCCACACCACGCTCGCCTACGACGGTCCGCTGTGCCCGTGCGGACGGCACGGCTGTGTCGAGGTGCTGCACAACCTGGCAGGGAGTCAGGAGGAGGCCGCGGGCCTGCTCGGGATCGGGCTCGCCGACCTGGTCCAGGTGCTCGATCTGGAGCGGATCGTGCTGGCAGGGCGTGCGGTCCAGGCCGCGCCGGAGGTGTACGCGGCGGCCGTCGCAGCCAAGTTTGAGGAGCTGCTCCCGCTGCCGAACTGGCAGCGCATCCGGCTCGACGTGAACACGCTCGGCGAGGACATCGTGGCCGTCGGGGCCGCCGCGGAGGTGCTGGACCGGTTTTACGCCGACCCTAAATGACGACCCGTTCACCCCGTTGCCGATAGCATCCGCGCGTGCCAGACGATCAGACCACCGCGCCGGAAGCGGGGGTGCCACTCTCGCTCGGTCTCGACGAACGGGTGGCGCCGAGCCGCACCGATCCGCTCGTGGCGGCGGCGACGAGACCGATCGGCGGACCGCTCGGTGACCACGCCGCCGTCGGCAGGCACTGGTTCTGGTCCCCGCAGCGAGTCGGTCTCCTGCTCGCCTTGCTGGCGCTGGTCGTGAGCTGGTTCGGCAAATCCGCGTGCATCCAGTCGTACACCGACAGCGATGGCCACGCCGCGCTCGACTGGCGGGCGGGCCGCCCGTACGTCGCGATGTGTTACTCCGACCTCGTGCCGCTCTACACGGCCGAGAAGCTCAACCAGCCGGGCACCTTCCCGTACGCGACCTCGTGGAACGACGACACGGGCACGCAGGTCAAGTACATGGAGTACCCGGTGGTCACCGGGTTGTTCCAGTGGATCAACGCGAAACTGACCGCGGGTGTGCTCGCCGTGTTCCCCGGTTCGCTGCCGGTGGCGATCTACTTCAACCTGTCGGCGCTGTGGCTGAGCCTGTTCTGGCTGCTGGCCGTCTGGGCGACCGGGCGATCCAACCGGCGCAGGCCGTGGGACGCGGCGCTCGTCGCGATCTCACCGCTGATGCTGGTGCACGCGTTCACGAACTTCGACACGATCGGCGCCGGGCTCACCGCGGCTGGCATCCTCGCCTGGGCACGCAAGAAACCCGTGGCCGCCGGCGTCCTGCTCGGGCTGGCCGCGGCGGCGAAGCTGTATCCGCTGCTGCTGCTCGGACCACTTTTCGTGCTGTGCCTGCGCGCCGGGAAGACCCGCGCGTGGCTGGTCACCGCGACGGCTACCGCGGGCACCTGGCTGGTGGTCAACGCGCCGTTCGCGCTGTTCATGCGCGACGGCTGGCAGGAGTTCTTCCGGCTCAGCGTGCTGCGGCCGATGGACCCCGACTCGATCTACAACGTGATCGCGTACCTCACCGGCTGGCACGGCTTCGACGGCGTGCTCGCGAAGGGTGAGACGCCGAACGTCCTCAACGTGGTCATCGTCGTGGTGTTCATGGCGTGCTGCGCCGGCATCACCTACATGACGCTGACCGCGCCGCGACGGCCTCGCGTCGGGCAGCTGTTCTTCCTGGTGGTGGCGGCTTTCCTGCTCACCGGCAAGGTGTGGAACCCGCAGTACTCGCTGTGGCTGGTGCCGCTGGCCGTGCTCGCGATCCCGCGCTGGCGGCCGTTGCTCGCCTGGATGGTGCTCGACGCGCTCGTCTGGGCGCCGCGGATGTTCTATTACCTGGGCGTGGACAACAAAGGGCTGCCCGAGAGCTGGTTCCTGGGCACCGTCGTGGTGCGCGACCTGGCGTTGATCGGACTCTGTGTACTGGTCGTCCGCGAGATCTACCGGCCCGCGACGGACCTCGTCCGGCTGCACGGCGACGACGACCCCGCCGGGGGCTTCCTCGACGGCGCCCCCGACAAGTTCGTCGTGCTGTCACGCCGCCGCGAGGCGCTCGCGTAAGTAGGCGACGTCGGCGGCCTGGCCATCGGCGGGAGTCTCCACGATCACCGGGCAGCCTGCCTCGGCCGCGACACCGGCGAGGATCTCCGGGTCAATGGTGCCTTCGCCGTTGATGACGTTGGCGTGGCGGTCACGCGCGGAGTTGAACTCGTCGCGCGAGTTGTTCAGGTGCACCAGGTCGATCCGGCCGGTGATGGCCTTGACCTTCTCGACGGCCTTGCTCAGATCCCAGCCCGCCGCGAAGGCGTGACAGGTGTCGAGGCAGAAGCCCGCGTCGAACTCGCCGACCTGGTCCCAGAGCCTGGCGATGGTGTCGAGATCACGGGTCATCGCGTTGTCGCCGCCCGCGGTGTTCTCGATCAGGATCGGCACCGCGAAACCGCCGTCCTTGGCCTGCCGTTCGAACAGCTTGCGCCAGTTTTCCAGCCCCTGCTGGGGATCTTCGTCCTTGCGCACATGCCCGCCGTGCACGATCAGGCCACGTGCGCCGACCAGCTTGGCGCCGTCCGCGTGCTGCTGGACGTTCTTGCGCGACGGAATGCGGATGCGGTTGTTCAGCGAAGCCACGTTGATCAGGTAAGGCGAGTGGATGAACACCGCGAGCCCTGACGCGGCGATCTCCTCGGCGGCCGGATGCGGCTTCGGCGCCTTCCAGCCCTGCGGATCGCTCAGGAAGAACTGCACCGCGTCGCCGCCACGGGCCTGTGCGGTCGGGACCGGATCGTCTTCGTGAACATGGACGCCAATCTGCATGGGTCCACCGTACAAGGGACCTCGACGACGGCTTGGTGACTCTCGTGGGGTAGTTTATGCGCGTTCCGTGATCATTCTTAGGCCGAATGCAGTCATCTGCTTGCACCGAGCAGCCCAATGGCGAAGGAAGACGCGATGCGCAACGCACTGTCTCGGATCACCGCGCTGGGGTTCGTAGTCACGGCTTCACTCGCGTTCCCGCTGACAGCGGCGGCCGACGAAACCCTCTCCGGCAGCTGCGCCACCACGCTCCAAGGCGCGCGCGCGAACGGTCTCGTCCTCGACGCCGGCGCCCCGCTCAACCTCCCCGGCAAGCTGACGATCGCACTCGACTCGCAGGCGGCCGCGCGCCAGGACCAGGCCGCGCTCTCCCTCCCGGTCGGCGACACCGTCCGCGCGCTCGGCCTCGGCAACTCCCCGCAGGTGCGCGGGCTGTGCACGAACGCCCAGAACACGGTCAACGCCGTCGGCGACACGACACAGGGCGTGCTGGGCGGCGCCGCCGCCCAGCCCAAGCCCGGCAAACCGGCGCCGGTCCCGCACGAGCCTGGCAAGCCGGAGCCGAAGCCGTCGGACCCCGCCACGGAGACCCCGTCGACCGAGATCAACCCGGTCGTGCCGATCGACGGCGGCGGCCCCGGCGCGGTGGTCATCCCCGGGTTCTTCCTCAACCCGTACCCGCTGCCCGCCGGCTTCAGCTCGGCCGCCCCGGTGATCGCGATGGCGGTACCGCCGGGCAAGGCGCCGAGCCTGAGCGTCGACGACTACCCGGTGGTCGTCGCGGACCGGTCCGGCACCGCGCAAGCGCTGGTCACGCCGCAGGCTCCGGCCCGGCTGCCACTGTTGCTCGCCGTGCTCGCGGTTTCAGTCGTCGCCGCCGGTCTTCTGCGCGCCTGGATGTACCGCAAGACCAGCTAGGTCACCCGCGGATCGATCCACGTGAACGCCACTTTCGCAACGCTCAACGTTGCGAAAGTGGCGTTCATGCGGATCGGGCATGGCGGCGCGAGCCACACTCATGAGCGACCGAACTGGGCGCGCAAGGCCCGCTAGGTCACCCGGTGTAACGCCGTTCCACCCGAATGCCGAGGTTTTTTCACTGGGCGGGCGTCACTGCTGTCCGTTAGCGTCGTTATCCCAGCAACAACGGCGATTGGGGTCAGCTGGCATGCGGTATCCGACACGCAGAGCGACGGCGATCGGTGCGACGGCCTTCGTCCTCGCGGGGTCCGCCGTGCTCGGCGCGCCAGGGACCGCGTCGGCCGAGACGAAGACGGTGCCCTGTGGCTCGTCCATCACCGCGAAGCCCGGTGACCACGTCGTCGCGACCACGCCACTGCTCGGTATCCCGCTGGACCTGGGCTTCGTCGGCCAGGCGTCCCAGGTACTGACCGGCACCATCAACGCGCTGCTCGGCACGGTCTGCAAAGTCACCGTGACCGTGGTCAACACTGTCGTCTCGCCGATCCCTGTGGTCGGCCCGCCCGCCGCGGACGCCATCAACCAGGGTGTCTCGGACGGCACGAACAAGCTCACCGACACCGTGAACAAGGTCGGCGGCGTCGGACAGGCCCCGCAGAACCCCGGCGCGCCAGGCAGCCCGCAGACGCCGGGTGGTGACACGCCAGGTGCGCCAGGTGCTCCGGCAGGCGGACCGGCTCCCGGCGTGACGATCCCCGACGCGAACAGCCCGGTGATCGGCGGCGGCAGCGCGCCCGAGTTCGGCGGACTGCCCGGCAACTTCTTCACCCCGACCGGCTGGGCCGCGATGCGCGACTACGGCGGCATCCCGGTGGCGGGCGCCGGCGCCTTCTCACCTTCGCCCGCGCTGCGCTACGGCAACCAGATCCCGGGATACGCCCCGCAGTTCGGACTGCTGGGTTCGGACGGAAAGAAGAATTCGGGCGCCGGTATCCAGAATGCGGGACAGGCGGAAGCGCTCCCGTACACCGGTGAATCGAGCGAAGAACCCGGATTACCGGTGCTCATCGCCGTATTGGCACTCTCCGGAGTCAGCGCCTGGCTCGTTCGGACCTGGGTACTCCGCCGAATGGCCGCTACTGTTTAGTCCTACCGCGAAGTATCTTTCCGGTGCCCGGCTCGTTGAAGCTGTGTCGCCCTGAAATGAATTCGTCTTCTGGAGGACTGCGCCCGTGCGGAAGAACGCTGCCCCGATCACCCGCAAGGCGCTCACCCTCTCCTCGATGGCTCTACTACTAGGTGCGGGCGCGTTCCTCGGCGGCGGCACGGCCTCCGCGAGCACCACGCTCGCCGACGCCTGCAGCGGCTCGGTCAGCTCGACCATCGGCAGCACGGTCGCCATCTCCGGCAACTCGGTCAAGGAACTGGTCCGCAAGGGCGCCAACGAGGCAGGCACGCTCGCGGTCGGCGACTGGGCGGCCAACGACATCGCGAAGGTCGCCACGATCAACGTCGGCACCGTCCCGAACGCGGCCGGTGGCTCGGTCGACGGCGCCACCATCGGCAAGGCCGTGCGCGCGGCGCTCAAGGCCACCGGCACCTGGGGACTGGGCTTCGACCAGGAGAAGACGCTCACCAGCGTGCAGAACAAGGTCGCCGGCGGCTGCGGGCTGACCGTGGTCGCGGCGAACTACGTCGCGCCGAGCAGCGAGTCGCCGCGCGACGACCAGCCGTCCAACAGCGGCACCCAGCCAGGCTCCACGCCGGGCACCCCCAACTTCACGCCGAACGGCGGCACCGGCGGCCTGACCGTCCCGGCGCGTGACTACGGCAACATCCCGGTCGCCGGCCAGCCCGGCTTCGGCCTCCCGCCGGGCGCCAAGTACCCGGCAGGCACCCCGGTGCCCGGCCAGGCTCCCGAGTTCGGCCTGCCCGGTGCCGCCAACGGCCAGGGCGCCGACATCCGCAACGCGGGCAACGCCGAGCAGATCGCCGCGCCCGCCGGTGACAGCGGCGTCGAACTCCCCATGCTCCTGGCCGTGATCCTGCTGGCCGGAGTGACCGCGGCACTGGTCAGGACCTGGGTGCTGCGCAGGGTGTCGTAGGGGCCACGTAGACTCCCTCCTTGACAAACCCTCCTGCCATGGATTTCCCATGGCCGTGAGCCCACAGGAGGTGAGTGGTTGTGTCACGCCATTACGAGGTAATGGTCATCCTCGATCCCACGCTCGACGAGCGCACCGTCGCACCGACGCTGGACACGTTCCTCAACGTGATCCGCACGTCGGGCGGCAGCGTTGAGAAGGTCGACGTCTGGGGCCGCAGGCGGCTCTCGTTCGAGATCAAGAAGCACGCCGAAGGCATCTACGCCCTGCTGGACCTCAACTCCACGCCGGACGCCGTCAAGGAGCTCGACCGGCAGCTGTCGCTGCAGGAGACCGTGCTCCGCACCAAGGTCATGCGTCGCGAGGTGCCCAAGGCCGGGTCCCGCCTGCTGCGCAAGCCGGCCGCGAAGCCCGTCAAGGCCGCTGCCGCGACTGCCGCCGCCAAGGCCTGAGGCTAAGGAGAAGTCCCGATGGCTGGAGACACCGTAATCACGGTGATCGGCAACCTGACCTCGGACCCGGAACTGCGGTTCACCCCTTCCGGTGCGGCGGTCGCGAACTTCACGGTCGCGTCCACCCCGCGCACGCTGGACAAAGCGTCCGGTGAGTGGAAGGACGGCGAGGCGCTGTTCCTGCGCTGCAACATCTGGCGTCAGGCCGCGGAAAACGTGGCCGAGTCCCTGACCCGTGGCGCGCGCGTCGTGGTGCAGGGTCGCCTGAAGCAGCGGTCCTTCGAGACCAAAGAGGGTGAGAAGCGCACCGTCGTCGAGCTCGAGGTCGACGAGATCGGGCCTTCTCTTCGCTACGCGACCGCCAAGGTGAACAAGGTGAGCCGCGGCGGCGGTGGCGGCGGCTTCGGCGGTGGCGCCCCGTCCGGTGGAGGCGGCGGCGGTATGCCGGCCGACGACCCATGGGGTTCCGCTCCCGCGGCGTCCTCCGGTGGTGGCGGCGGCGGTTTCGCCGACGAGCCCCCCTTCTAAACAACCACTTTCTTTTTCTAGGAGTCCACAGTGGCTAAGCCACCCATTCGCAAGCCCAAGAAGAAGGTTTGCGTGTTCTGCAAGGCCGTGAAGAAGGGCCGTCCCGAGTCGATCGACTACAAGGACACCAACCTGCTTCGCAAGTACATCTCGGACCGCGGGAAGATCCGCGCCCGTCGTGTCACCGGCAACTGCAGCCAGCACCAGCGTGACATCGCCATCGCGGTCAAGAACTCCCGCGAAATGGCGCTGCTGCCCTACACCTCGACCGCACGCTAAGGAGGCAAGTCAATGGCGAAGATCATTCTCACCACCGACGTTGCCAACCTCGGCGGCCCCGGCGACATCGTCGAGGTCAAGGACGGCTACGCGCGTAACTTCCTCTTCCCCCGTGGCTACGCGATGCCCGCCACCAAGGGTGCGGAGAAGAACGTCCAGACCATCCGCCGCGCGCAGGAGGGTCGCCGTATCCGCGACCTCGACCACGCCAAGGAGGTCAAGGCGACGCTCGAGGGCCTCGGCGCCATCGAGCTGTCCGCCAAGGCCGCCGAGGGCTCGAAGAAGCTCTTCGGTTCGGTCACCAACGCCGACATCGTGTCGGCCATCAAGTCCGCCGGTGGCCCGCTGCTCGACAAGCGCGTCATCGAGCTCAAGGACCACATCAAGACCGTCGGCAAGCACTCGGTGAGCGCTCGCCTGCACCCGGACGTGAAGGTCGACGTCCGCCTCGAGGTCAAGGCCAAGTAACACCCTGCTTCACCTGAAGGCGGGAACCTCCCCTCGCGGGGGTTCCCGCCTTCTTTATGCTCGGGGACGGGAACGCCGGTGGCGACCGCCGCGTCCGAGTAGGAGACTGGAAACTCAGCGTTAGGGGGCTCGACGACAATGGGTGACGCTCCAAACCCGATGACCCAAAACCCGAACAACCGCCGGGTGATCACCATGCCTGCGCCGGCGGGCAACACGCCCACTCCTGGCGGCGGGAGCACCGGTGGCGGCGGTTTCCAGTTCGACGCCGACAAGATCGACGGCGTGATCCAGCAGTGGCAGGATCTGCTGGCCGATCTCAAGGCCGACGAGCGTGACGCGGAAATGATGGCCAACGTCGAGGCGCCGGGGCGCGAATTCGCCAGCGGTGACTGGGAGAAGCTCGCGAACCCGTCCGGCAAGGCGTTCTACGAGCAGAACCGCGCGATGCAGGAGTACGTCAACCAGTACATCGAATCGCTGCAGCTCGCCAAGAAACAGATCACCACGCAGGAGGCGGAGACCGAAGCCGCCATCTCCAAGACGGGAAACCGCGCGCAGTGAACCGGGCACTCACGATCTCCGTCACCGCTCTCGCACTCGGCACGGCGCTCACCGGCTGCAGCAAGAGCAGCTCCGGCTCCGGCCTGCCGATGAGCACGTCCACCTCGGAATCGAGCGCGGCCGCCGGTTCGGGGTCCGGCTCGGCGCCTCGGGTGCCTTCGCCGCTGAACACCGCGAGCCTGCTTTCCGACGCCTGCACCGGGCTGTCCTCGTCGGCGTTGAGCCAGTTGCAGCTCAAAGCCGGCTATCGCAGGACCAACAACTCCGGCCCCACCTGCGCCTGGGACTCCTCAGCCACCTCGTCCGACACGGTCAGCATCTCGCCGATCACGACGAGCAAGGGCGGGCTCAGCACCATCTACGACCGCAAGGACAAGCAGGAGTACTTCGAGCCGACGACCATCGGCGGCTACCCGGCCGTCTTCGCCGACCCGGTCGACCGGCGTACCGACGGCCGCTGCTCGCTGCACGTCGGGGTCACCGACGACCTGGAGGTGCTGGTGTTCACCCAGCTGTCCGACGGGAAGGCGAAGACCAATCCGTGCCCGGTGGCCGAAGACGTCGCCACCGCGATGATCGACACGCTGAAGGCAGGCTGATCGCCGTGTTGTTCCTGATTCCCATCGTCGCAGGCGCCGCCGCCTACGGATGGCTCAGCCGGGACAAGTCCGGCAGCTACGCCGCCGGTGACGGCGACCGCAAGATCGACTGCTACCAGATCTGGTACCAGCTCAACCACGGTCCGGGCCCGCAGTCCATCAGCGACGGCCAAGCCTCCGCCGCGACACTCAAAAGCGTTTACCAGCAACGCCTCACGACCATCGACAAGCTCGCCCGCGACATGGACGCGGCGTGGCAAGGTGGCGGCGTGGAGGCCGCGCAGAACGCGGGCGCGCACCCGCTGAAGATGTGGATGCAGGACTCGGGAAGGAAGCTCGCCGAGAGCGACAAGTACCTGGGCGAGCAGCACGAGGCGTTCAACACCGTGACGTCCAAGGTCGTCCAGGTGCCGGAAAAGCCGCCGGAGAACAACTTCCTCAACTCGATCACGCCGTGGGAGACCGACACCGACCGCGCGATCAAGGACTACAACAAAAACGGCCAGGCCAACGTCGACGCCTTCAACGAGTACTTCAAGGCGAGCAACGCCAACGGCGAGAAAATGCCGACGTACAGCCAGATGTCCGGCGACGTCGACAAGGTCGGCGTCACCGACGACGGGAAGAACGGCAAGGGCAAGGAAAAGCCGGGCGGGGACGACGGCAGCGACGACGGCGGCAAAGGCCGCGGGAGCATCCCCGGTGGCGGCGGGAGCATTCCGGGTGGCGGGGGCAGTATCCCCGGCGGCGGCAGCATGCCTGCCGGTCCCGGCAGCATCCCCGGTTACAAGCCGGGCCAGATTCCCGGCGCACCCGGTGGCTACAAGCCGCCGACCATTCCCGGCTATCAGCCTGGCCAAGTTCCCGGTCCTGGCTCGTACACCCCGCCGAAGTACCCGGGCTGGAACGACGACACCAATGCGTCCGGCTACAAGCCGGGCTCCATCCCCACCGGCTTCGGTCCCGGCAGCGGCAGCATTCCGGGCGGCGGCAGCGGTTTCACACCGGGCGGCGGTGGCTCGATCGACACCGGTGGCTTCGGCCCCGGCTCGGGTGGCGCCATCGGAACGGGCGGGTTCGGGCCCGGTTCCGGCACCGGCGCGGCACTTCCCGGCCAGGGCATGGGCACCGGCGCAGGCGCGGGTGGAGCCGGAGCGGCAGGTGCCGCGGGCGCGGCCGCGGCGGCAGGCAAGGGCGGAATGATGGGCGGCGGCATGGGCGGTATGGGCCACGGCGCCAAGGGTGGCGGCGCCGAGGACACCGAGCGCTCGTCCAAGTTCCTGCTCGGCGAGGACGGCAACGAGTTGTTCGGCACCGACGAGCTGACCGCGCCGCCTGTCATCGGCGAATAGACAGGGCGTGTCCTGTGGATCTTGTGCGATGGGAGTCGTGATCCAGGTGGCCGCTGGCGGCGCCGTGGGATCATCCTCGTACCGGGTTGTACTCGGGTGATCGCGCGGTGCCGCCGGCGGTCACCTGGGCGCGGCTAGCGCGTGCAAGATCCACAGGACACGCCCTAGGCCGCCGTGCCAAGATGGGACGGCTCAACGACGAACACAGCTAGGGGGACGGCGCGGTGCTGGCCAACCAGGTCACGGTGGCGACGGCCACCCTGATCAACTTGATCAGGCGGCGCGACGGCGAGCCGCACACCGTGCTCGCCGAGACGCCGACGTTCTACGACCAGTCCGCGCAGCGCAAGGAAGACGACCGCGTCAACGCCGAACTCGCCCGCTACGGGTTGTTCGGCCCACGCGGCCTGGACTCCGGGCTGAAGGCCACGCTGGAAGCCGTCGCCAGGCCGCAGCTCGAGTACTACGCGTGGATCGACGGCGGCTACGAGGGCAAGGCGCTGAAGTACACCCTGCTGGCGGGCAGCGCGGGCGGCGAGGGGTTCGTGCTCGCCCGCAACCCCGAGCATGAGGGCGTCGTACTGGCCTCGGTGAGGCCGTCCGAGGTGCTGGAGAGCTTCATCGAGCAGATCCCGAAGCTGGCACCGGGGCGCGGTCACCCGCTGGTGGTGCCCAAGAGCCAGGTGGCCGGAGTGTCGGCCACCACCACCGCGCAGGACGACGGATACTCGGTACTGCGCAGTGGGCAGGCGAGCGCGGGCAGCCAGGAGGCCGACGAGCTCCGCCGGATACTCGGGCTACGCCGAATGGGTGGCGGAAGCCTCTACGTCGCGGCCCGCGGACGGACCGGGAACAGGCAGCGAATCGAACGCCCCGTGAACTACATCGATACGTCGGAAGGCCGGTGGCTGACCGAAGAGGTACCGGGCAGTGGCGAACCGGCGATCGCCTTCACCCCCGCCAACCAGCAGTTACTCGCCGAGCGGTTACAGAGCGCACAGGGCAGGCTCTTCGGCTCGTAGTCGCGAGGGCCATTCAGCCTATCGAGCAATCGGTCTACCCTCCGTAGCTTTCATCCACAGGTCGGCACCCTCGCGGGGCCGGCACAGGCCCGCGACACGCCGAACAAGCAGTCCTACCCGACACGCCGAACGAGTTTTGACAAAGTTCTCCACAGCTTGCACACATGCTTTGACCAGGGGATCTCTGAACTGTTCACGTTGTTGTCCCCAGGTTGTACACAGGCTGGGGCGCACTTGTGACTGGTTACCCCCATTCGTCCCCAGGTTGTCCACAGGTTGCTCCCCACCCGGATTTGTGCTGGTTCTTTCAGGGCATCTAGCGTGCCCTGACGGCCCGGTACGGACGGTGGCGATCGGGGGCCGCGCGAGCCGCGGCCGCGATGGCTTCGAACAGGCAGCATCGAGCAGCCGCTTCAGGCATAATCGAACTTATGTTCGACAGAACGAGGAGGTGTTGAGAGCGGTGGCGCTCACCGACGACCGCGGTCCGATGTACGAGTCCGGCGACCCCGGCCCCCAGGATCCTGGCCCGGGCGGGGGTGGCGGTGGTGGTGGTTTCGACCGCCAGCCGCCTCAGGACCTGGCAGCCGAGCAGTCCGTGCTCGGCGGGATGCTGCTGTCCAAGGACGCCGTCGCCGACGTCATCGAGGCGCTCGGCCCCGACGACTTCTACCGCCCGGCACACCAGGCGATCTACGACTGCATCCTCGACCTCTACGCCAGGGGCGAGCCTGCCGACCCGATCACCGTCTCCGCCGAGCTGGAGCGCCGAGGCGAACTCGGCCGCATCGGCGGCGCCCCGTATCTCCACACGCTGATCGCCACCGTGCCCACCGCCGCCAACGCCAGCTACTACGCGGAGATCGTCGGCGAGAAGGCGGTGCTCCGGCGCCTGGTCGAGGCGGGCACTCGCATCGTCCAGTACGGCTACGGCGCGGCCGCGGCCGACGGCGCGAACATCGACGAGATCGTCGACCGCGCACAGGCCGCCATCTACGACGTCACCGAGAAACGCACCAGCGAGGACTACGTCGCGCTGGAGGAGCTGCTCCAGCCGACGATGGACGAGATCGACGCCATCGCCTCCCGCGGTGGCCAGTCGAAGGGCATCCCGACCGGCTTCACCGACTTCGACGAGCTGACCAACGGCCTGCACCCCGGCCAGATGATCATCGTCGCCGCGCGACCCGGCGTCGGGAAATCAACGCTGGGACTGGACTTCGCCAGGTCAGCGTCCATCAAGCATGGCCTGACCAGCGTCATCTTCTCGCTGGAAATGAGCCGCACCGAGATCGTCATGCGCATGCTCTCGGCCGAGGCGAAGATCCGCCTCGCCGACATGCGTGGTGGCAAGATGACCGACGACGACTGGACCCGCCTCGCGAGGCGGATGAGCGAGGTCTCCGAGGCGCCGCTGTTCGTCGACGACTCACCGAACATGACGATGATGGAGATCCGCGCGAAGGCTCGCCGCTTGAAGCAGCGGAACGACCTGAAGCTCGTCGTGCTCGACTACCTCCAGCTGATGACGTCCGGCAAGCGCGTCGAATCGCGGCAGCAGGAAGTCTCGGAGTTCTCCCGGCAGATGAAGCTGCTGGCGAAGGAGATCGAGGTCCCGGTAATCGCGATCAGCCAGCTGAACCGTGGTCCCGAGCAGCGAACCGACAAGCGCCCGATGCTGTCCGACCTCCGTGAGTCCGGATCGCTGGAGCAGGACGCCGACCTCGTCATCCTGGTCAACCGCCCGGACGCCTGGGAGCGGGACGACCCCCGTGCCGGTGAAGCGGACCTGATCATCGCGAAGCACCGTGCCGGACCGACCGCGACGATCACCGTCGCGCACCAGCTGCACTACAGCCGGTTCGTCGACCTCTCGCACGACTAGCCCGGTGCCCTGGAGGTTGTGATGCGCGCAGGCGTCGTTGTCACCGCGCAACCGGGTGTGGAGGACCTCGCCGCACGGGCCGAGGAGTTGGGCCTGCACAGCTTCTGGCTCAACGACACCCCGATGGTCCACGGCGACCCGTTTGTCGCCTTGAGCCTGTGCGCGAAGGCCACCCGCCGCATCAAGCTGGGCATCGGTGTGACCTCGCCGGCGCTGCGTTCGGCCCCGGCCGCCGCGAGCGGGTTCGCCAGCCTCAACGCGCTGGCGCCAGGCCGGATCATCTGCGGGGTCGGCACCGGGAACACCGCCAGGCGCACCCTAGGCATGGCGCCGACCACGGTGGCCGCGCTGGAGAAGTTCACCGCCTCGCTGCAGGATCTGTGCGCCGGAGGCCCGACCGAATATCGCGAAGGTGACCGCGTCCGCGACGTTCGGTTCCTGCACGCCGGGACGCACGTGAACACCACTGACCCGATTGAGTTCGTGGTCGCCGCGCTCGGGCCGAAAGCCGCGGCCATCGCCGGGCGGCTCGGCGCCGGACTCATGTCGTTCGGCCTGCTGGACCCCGTCGCCTGGCAGGCACTGCGCGACGCCGCCCAAAATCCACGCGATTCCTACTTGGTCACCGCGCTGCACGTGCTCGACTCGGACGAAGCTCCCGACAGTGACGCGGCACGGGACGCGACCGGTCACCTCGTCCTGTCGCTGCTGGCCTTCGCCGCCGACACGCCTGCCTTCGCCGGGCAGCTTGGGAGCGAGGAACGCGAAGCGGTGCGGCGGCTACTCGAGCGGCGTGGCACCACGGCCACCGCACCGGACCGGTACACCAAGCTCTACCCCAACTATCTCGGGCGCATCGCACCGGAAGATCGGGACTTGGTGCTGCCCTCGCTGATGAACACCCTCGCGCTGGTCGGCACTCGCGACGACCTCCGCACCCGCATCGCCACGCTGGAACACGCGGGCATCGACGAACTCCTCATCCAGCCGGTGGTCGACCCACTCGCCGAGATGACCCGGCTCGCCGAACTCCTCGCCTGATCGGCCCGAGCCGGGCCACGTGAACGCCGCTTTCGCAACGCTCAACGTTGTGAAAGGGCCGTTCACGTGGATCGCGGCTGGGGAAGGCTCAGCTCGGCTGGAAGAACGCGAGCAGTCGCTCGCTCGCGTCCGGCGACATCAGCAGTTCCTGCATGCCCGCGGACATCCGGGCGGCGGCGCCGGTGCGTTCGAACATCTCGCGTTCGTATTCCTTGACGGCGGCGGGAAAGTCGTCCGGGTGCGCGGCCAGCTCGAGTGCGAGCAGCGCGCCGTCCAGCAGCGCCATGTTGGCGCCCTCACCCACGGGCGGCATCAGGTGGGCGGCGTCGCCGAGCAGTGTGATGCCTGGCTTCGACGGCCAGGTCAGGCCGATCGGGAGCGCGGTGAGCGACCGGGGCACGATCGTGTCGTCGCTGGCCTCGATCAGTGCGGTGATCCTGGGGTCCCAGCCGCTGAACTCCTCGAGCAGCCGTGCGCGGGCGGCGGAAGGGTCGTCGAACGAGAGCCCGTTGGTGGCGAACCAGTCCTCCGGGGTGTTGTAGAAGCTGAGGCCGACGCGAACGCGGCCGTCGCCGTTGCGCTGCGCCGCCAGTGAGCGTCCGTCGCCGAATACCCAGTAGTTGCCGCGCCCGACCATCGCCGCGAGGTCGGGGTAGGTGCGGTCGATGTCGGAAATGCAGAGCTCGACTATGTTCTGGCCGAGGTGCGCCGGGCGAGCGTTGGTGACCAAGGCGCGGACCCGTGAGTTCGCGCCATCAGCGCCGACCAGCAGGTCGTAGGTCGCGCTGCTGCCGTCAGCGAAGCGCAGCACGCCATCGCCCGCGGACTCGAACGCGTGCCCCCAGCGCACCGTGTGCTCGGGCAGGGAGTCCAGCAACAGGTCCCGCAGATCGGCGCGGTCCACCTCGGGTCGCAAGAGCGGTGCGTCGTCGGGCGTGTCCTCTTGCAGCAACAGGGTGCCGTCCGGCTTGAGAAGCCGCATGTCCTGGCCCTCGCCACGAGCGATCGCGAAGAACTGGTCGATCAGGCCGGCCTCGCGCAGCGCACGCTGCCCCGAGTGGATGTCGAGCATGCCGCCCTGGCCGCGCGCGTCTCGTGACGATTCGCGTTCGTACACAACGGATTCGATGCCGTTGACGTGCAGCACCCGAGCCAGGGCCAGGCCGCCCATGCCTGCTCCGACAATCGCGATGGTCATCGTGCCTCCGATACACTGTATTGGCAGATACACCGTATCACGGTCCACGCTGTATCGTCCTCGCCATGTTGGTGTGGGAGCGGCCGGAGCCGCCGGATCGACCGGCGCCTGCCCCGCTGAGCCGGGAGCTGATCGTCAAGACGGCGATCCGGCTTGCCGACGCGGACGGCCTGGACGCGGTGTCACTGCGCAAGGTCGCCGCGGCGCTGGACGTCGGGCCGATGCGGCTGTACGGCTACATCGCCACCAAGGAGGAGTTGCTCGACCTCATGGTCGATGCGGTCCACGCCGAGGTCCGGCCTGCCGGCGACAGTTGGCGAGAGGTGCTGCGATCACTGGCCGAAGCCCTCCGGCGGACCGCTCACCAGCACGAATGGCTCGCCGATCTGCTCGGCGGGCGGCCACAGCTCGGACCGAACACGCTGGCGACAAGCGAGGCCGTGGCGTCCGGAATGGACGGCGTCGAGCTGGACACCGTCGTACCGGCGATCACCGCGGTCAACTCGTACGTGGTCGGCGCGGTGCGCCGGGAGATCGCCGAACGTCGCGCCGAGCGAGCCTCCGGGATGGACAAGGAGCAGTGGCAGTCCACTTATGGGCCTTATCTGCTGCGGACCTTCGCCACCGGCCGGTTCCCCGCGCTGGCCAAGTTCGTCCACGATGGCCCGCACCTCGACGCCGACGAGACTTTCCACGCCGGCCTCGACTTCATCCTCGACGGAGTCGAAGCCCGCATCTCGAGCTGACGGCTACGGCGGGCTCATCACGGTGAGCATGCGGGCGAGCTTCCACGGCCACAGCCCCCAGGCGGCGACCTCCCCGCACTGTTCAGCGGCAAAGCGTCATCGGTTCATCGAAATCGAAGGCGACGAAGCCGCCGTGCGCGCTCTTCGAGCCTCAATCCGAACAACGGTTCACGGCGCGATCGAGCGCGGCCCGGCCCGCCGGTTCCCAAGTCGGCTTGCCGCCAGGCAGACCGAGTCTGCCGTTGCGACCGATAGTGATCAGGTGCAAGGCTCGCAGCACGGCCCAGCCACGAGCCCGCGCGATGGTGGACTCGTCCGCGTCCTCATAGGCGTCGAAGAACCGGCTCGCCGCCCCCTTGGGCAACAGGATCCACGCGGCCGACAGATCGGTCGCGGGATCGCCCGCGCACAGCTCGCCGAAATCGATCACTCCGGCGAGCACCCCGTCTCGCACCACCACATTCGCGGGATGCAGATCGCCGTGCAGCAAGGTGGGCTTTCCGCGCCACTCAGGCGCAGCGACGGCCTTCTCCCAGATCTCGCGGGCCGCGCTCGCGTCCTGCGCGATCACCGCCAAGGAACGGGAGAATTCGTCTTGCAACCCGGTCAGCGGAATGCCGCGTGTGGGGTTGGCCGGAGCATTCTCGGCTCCCTGTCGATGCAGTGCTTTGAGGAAACCCGCGAGGGTCTCGGCCGTATCAGCGCGGGTGATCGGGGCGGCGTCCGCCGGTTCGCCGTCAACCCAGCGCGCGATCGTCCAAGTGTGCTCGAACAAGGCCGACGGTTCGCCGATGCGCACCGGGGTTGGCGTTGGCAGCGGCAGGTGTTCGGACAGGACGGGCAGCCACGTTTGCTCGGTGCGCAACAGATTCGGGGCACGCTCGGTACGCGGCATGCGCACGGCCAGCTTCGCTCCGAGACGCCACAGCTGGTTATCCCAGCCGCCCGCGACATCTCGGAGTTCGAGGTCGGCGAGATCCGGGTGCTGTTCCCGCAGCAACGCTCGCACCAGGTCCTGCTCAAATCTGAACTCGCCCATCGCCAGTACTTTCGGTCGTCACTGAGTGAGGCGGGGCGGGCCTTGGTCGATCCGCCGGAGCATCGGTTCGGCGCGGTCGAGGCTGTCGTCCCATGGCATGCATTCGTTCCACCACGTGGCGCCGGCATCGGCGAGCGGGCCGACCAGGTCGCGGCCCGGCGCTCCGGCTTGGCTCGCGCCGCCGATGACAATGTCGAACGGCTGGTCCGCTAGCCCGTTCTCGATCCGGCGGGCGCGGAGGAAACGCGCCAGCTCCCGGACCTCGTCCGGGGCGGGTGGCCGGGCGGCGACCATGCCGTCGAAGCCGGGGACGGCACCGTCCCAGCGGGCGGCTCGCCGCATCGGCGCCTTGTTCGGCCATTGCCCGCCGACCCAGATCGGCACCCTCGGGCGCTGGACCGGCGTCGGCAGTAAGGCCACGTCGTCGAGCGTGACCTGATTGCCCTGGTAGCTCACCGGTTCGCCTGACCACAGCAGGTCGAGCGCGTGCAGGCTCTCGTCCAGGCGCTCGGCGAGCACCCGCGGGTCGTCCGTGTCGCCGAAGCTCGCGTATTCGTCCTCCAGTGGCGCGCCCAGGCCGACGCCGAGGATCATCCGCCCGCCGGTCAGCCGGTCGAGCGTGGTCACCTCCCTGGCCAGCTTGCCCGGCCGTCGGCGCGCGACGGGCGTGATCACGGTGCCGAGGCGGATCCGGCTGGTGGCCAGCGCCGCCGTGGTGAGCAGGACCCAGGGATCCGCGATCTCCCGGCGCAGGTGCTTCTGCTCGACCAGGTGATCCCAGACGAACAACCCGTCCCACCCGGCCGCCTCGGCACGGCGCGCCACCTCGGCGAAGGTCTCCGGCGCCGCGAACTCCCCGAAATTCGGAACATAGATCGAGTACCGCATGCCTGGCATCATGCCTCCGGCCACCGACACTTTCCGACCAAATGCCACCTGACCAGCACTCTTCGAAGCGTGGCACCACTTGGTGCCACCTTGAGCCAACTTTGTCTTGCAGTGGTGCCATGCGTGTGCCATAGTGGTGCCATGGACTTGACCACGTATGTGAGCCACCTCGGCCGCGAATTCGCCACCCTCGCCGAAGCGGGCGGGGAAGAGTCCCGTGCGTTGGTCGAGCGCCTGACCGGGTCGCTCGAGTCGGCGATCCGGATGACCTTGCTGGAGGCGCTGTCGGCCGCCGCCGACGAGATCACCAGTGACCTGGCTCCCGGTTCCGTGCAGGTCCGCCTGCAGGGACGTGACCCGCAGTTCGTCGTGACCGTGCCTGCCGCCGAGCCGGTCAAGGTCGTGGCCGAGGAGCCGCCGACCGTGGCCGAAGGCGGCCCGGCACCCGGCTTCGAGGACGGACCGAGTTCACGGATCAACGTCCGCCTGCCCGAACAGCTCAAGGCCGCGGTCGAGGAGGCCGCGGCCGCGGAGGGGCGCTCGGTCAACGCCTGGCTGATCCGCGCGGCCACCGTGGCAGTGCACCGCTCACAGCAGCGCGAGCGGGACCAGGTGTCCGAAATGCCGCTGAGCCCTCCGGCGAAACAGGGCTTCACCGGCTGGGTCCGCTAGCCGCTCACCGCGCCTCGTAGGCGCACACCACACACCACACACCACGCCCCGACCTGCGGGGATGCCTCACCAACACATGATCAGGGGACAGCCATGCCAAAATTCGACACTCCCGAACCCATTGCCGTGACGCTCGAATTCGGCGTCGGCAACGTGCGGATCGTCGCGAGCGACCGCACCGACACCGTCGTCGACGTCCGGCCGAGCAACGAGTCCGACAGCTCGGACGTGCAGGCCGCCCAGCGGATGCGCGTCGACTACGCGAACGGCGTACTCCAGGTGACGGGCCCGAAGCGCACCTTCGACTTCTCCCGCAAGACCAAGTCCGTCGACGTGGTCATCGAGCTGCCAGCAGGCTCGCGGCTGAACGGCGACGTGCAGGTCGGGAACCTCAGTGGCACCGGCAAGCTGGGGGACTGCCGGTTCAAGACCTCCGCCGGGAACATCCGGCTGGAGCAGACCGGCCCGCTGCGCCTGGACACCGGCGCCGGGCACCTCACGGCCGACCACGTCACCGGCGCCGCCGAGCTCCACACCGGCTCCGGGAAGGTCGATCTCGGCGAGGTCGACGGCTCCGTTGTCGTCAAGAACTCCAACGGCGAAACCACGATCGCTTCGGCCACCGGCCATGTGCGGGTACGCGCCGCGAACGGCGACATCACCGTCGACCGGGCGGGCGCCGGCGTCGAGGCAAAGTCGTCCAACGGCAACATCCGGCTCGGCGAGGTGGCCCGCGGCGCGGTCGAACTCGGGACCGCGATGGGTGACCTGGAGGTCGGCATCGCCGAGGGCACCGCCGCCTGGCTCGACGTGAACACCGGTTTCGGGCAGGTGCGCAACCTGCTCGACAGCACCACCCAGCCCGACGAGGCCGACGAGACCGTCAAGGTGCACGCGCACACCTCGTTCGGCGGCATCACCATCCGACGTTCCTGAGGGGAAAAACCATGACCATCGATCAAGCGATCAGCGTTACCGGCCTGCGCAAGTCGTTCGGCGAGCACGTGGTGCTCGACGGCATCGACCTGAATGTCCAGCGTGGAACGGTCTTCTCGCTGCTCGGCGCGAACGGCGCAGGCAAGACCACCACGGTCAAGATCCTGTCCACTTTGATCAACGCCAGCGCGGGAACCATCCGCGTCGCGGGCCATGACGTCGCGACCGAACCGGACGCGGTGCGTGCCGCGATCGGTGTCACCGGCCAGTTCTCGGCGGTGGACAACCTGCTCAACGGCAGGGAAAACCTGATGATGATGGCGGACCTGAATCACCTCGCCCGTGGCGACGGCCGCCGGCGCACCACCCAGCTGCTCGAACAGTTCGACCTGGTCGAGGCCGCAGGGAAGCCTGCGTCGACGTATTCCGGTGGCATGCGACGGCGGCTCGATCTCGCGATGACGCTCGTCGGGAGCCCTCAGGTGATCTTCCTCGACGAGCCGACCACCGGGCTGGATCCGCGCAGCCGCCGGGAGATGTGGCAGATCGTCCGCGAGCTGGTCGCCGGTGGCGTCACGATCTTCCTGACCACGCAGTACCTGGACGAAGCCGACGAGCTGGCCGACCGGATCGCGGTGCTCGACCACGGCAAGGTGGTCGCCGAGGGCACCCCGGAGGAACTGAAGCGCCGCATCCCCGGTGGGCATGTCCGGCTGCGGTTCGCCGACCCGCGTGGCCTCGATTCGGCCAAGCAGTTGCTGGGACAGGCCACCGACGACACCGACGCGCTCGCCTTGCGGGTGCCCAGCGACGGCAGCCTGCGTTCGCTGAAAACGCTGATCGACCGGCTCGACCACCAGGCCATCGAGGTCGACGAGCTGTCCGTGCACACCCCCGATCTCGACGACGTCTTCCTCGCCTTCACGGGCGACCCCGCCAAGGAGAAGGTGACCACCCGATGAGTACCCCGGCACTCGCCGCACCGGCGAACCTGAAGTTCCACCCACTGCGCGACTCGGCGACCATGTTGCGCCGCAACCTCAAGCGCATGGTGCGCTACCCGTCGATGACCGTGCAGCTCGTCGGGATGCCGATCATCTTCCTGCTGCTGTTCGTCTACGTGTTCGGCGGCACCATGGGCGCCGGGCTCGGCGGCGTCGGCGGCGGACGCGCCGAGTACGTCAACTACCTGGCGCCGGGGATCATCCTGATGACGGTGACGGCCACGGTCCAGGGGACGACGATCTCGGTCTGCATGGACATGACCGAAGGCATCATCGCCCGGTTCCGCACCATGCACATCGCCCGCGTGTCGGTACTGACCGGCCACGTGCTCGGCAGCGTCATCCAGGCGATGATCAGCCTGGCGATGGTGATCGGCGTGGCACTGCTCGTCGGCTTCCGCCCCGCGGCAGGCGTCGGCGCCTGGCTGGCCACGGCCGGTTTCCTGGTGGTGGTGTCGTTCGCGCTCGTCTGGCTCGCCGTCGCGCTCGGTCAAGTCAGCAAGACCGTCGAGTCCGCGAGCAACGTGCTCATGCCGTTGATGCTGCTGCCGTTCATCGGCAGCGGGTTCGTGCCGACCGACTCCATGCCGGCCGGGCTGCGCTGGTTCGCCGAGTACCAGCCGTTCACGCCGATCATCGAAACACTGCGCGGCCTGCTGATGGACAAGCCGCTCGGCAACAACGCGTGGCTCGCGCTCGGCTGGTGCGCGCTCATCGCGCTCGGTGGCTACCTCTGGTCCAAGCGGTTGTTCAACCGCGAATACGCGGGCTGATCCCCAACCTAGGCAAGGAGTTCACGATGTCGATTCCGCAGGGGCTTCCGATGGACCGCGACGCGGGTCCGTTCGCCCCGCCCAGTGAAATCACCCGGCTGCGCGAGACCCGCCCGGTCAGCCCGATGCACTTCCCTGACGGTCACGAAGGCTGGCTCGTCACCGGCTACGAAGCGGCCCGCCAGCTGTTGGCGGACACCAGATTCAGCTCCCGCCAGGACCTCGGTGTCATCCACGTGCCGTTCGAGACACCCGGCATGCCCACCCCCACCGAACCGTCGCCGACGATGCCCGGCTTGTTCGTCGCCATGGACCCGCCGGATCACACCCGGCTGCGGCGCAAGCTCACCGGCGCTTTCACCGTCAAGCGCATGAAAATGCTCGAAGAGCACATCGTCGAGATCGTCGAGCGGCAGCTGGACGAGATGGCGAAGCTGCCCGCGCCGGTCGACCTGGTCACGGCGTTCGCGTTGCCGGTGCCGTCGCTGGTGATCTGCGAGATGCTCGGTGTCCCTTATGAAGACCGGGACAGCTTCCAGGCGAACTCGGCTCAATTCCTGGCCAGGGATCAGGAATTGAGCGAGAAGATGGGCGCGTTGACCGCGCTGACCACGTATCTCGGCGAACTGGTCTTGAGCAAGCGCGCCAACCCTGGCGAGGACATCCTGTCCGATCTGGCAAGCCAGGAGGATCTCAGCATCGAGGAACTGGTCGGTGTCGCGTTCCTGCTGTTGCTCGCCGGGCACGAGACCACCGCGAACATGCTGGCGCTGGGCACTTTCGCGCTGCTGGAGAACCCCGAGCAGCAGGCCGAACTGCGGGCCGATCCGGAACTGCTGCCCAACGCGGTCGAGGAACTCCTGCGCTATCTGTCCATCGGCGACATCTTTTACCGCTACGCGGCGGAAGACATCGAACTCGGGGGAGAAACGATCGCCAAGGGATCGACCGTCGTCGTCTCGCTGCTCGCGGCCAACCGTGACCCGCAGCGGTTCGAAAACCCTGACACGCTGGACATCCACCGCAAGGCCCGCGGTCACCTGTCCTTCGGCCACGGCATTCACCAATGCCTCGGCCAGCAATTGGCCCGTATCGAGATGCGTGCCGGTTTCGAGGGACTGCTCCGCCGCTTCCCGACGCTCAAGCTCGCGATTCCCGCCGGGGACGTGAAACTCAAGACCGACATGAACATCTACGGCGTTCACGAACTTCCGGTCACCTGGGGCTGACCTTTTCGGGGGTTTTCCCCGTGTTCCACCGCTGCCGTTCTCGGCACAGTGCAAGTATGCGAAAGCTTTCAGCGCTGATCATCACCCTTTGCCTGCTTGGTTCCATGCCCGCCGTGTCGGCCGCCGAGGCCGGCGCGGCGGGCTTGTCGCTGCCCGCGCCCACCGGGCGGGACGCGGTCGGGCGGACCACGCTCGCCCTCACCGACCGCGGCCGGACGGACCCCTGGGTGCCAGAATCCGGGCCGAGACGGCTGATGGTCACGCTGTTCTATCCGGCGGTGCGAGGCACGGGCAGCCGAGCTCCTTACCTGGACAAGGACGAAGCCGCCGCGCTCTCGGCTCGCTTCCACGAGGACGCGCCGCAGCTCACCGCCGAAAAGCTGATCGGTACCCGCACCTGGTCTCGGGTCGGCGCGAACCCGTTGCCCGGCAAGCGCCCGCTCGTCCTGCTTTCGCCAGGCTTCAACGTTCCGCGTCACACCCTCACCTCGCTCGCGGAGGACCTGGCTTCCCGCGGTTACGTCGCCGCGGCCGTCGACCACGCTTTCGAGTCCAGCTCGGCGAAATTCCCCGGTGGCGTGCTGCCGTGCTCGGCCTGCGGGCTACCCGACAAGATCGGCCGCGCGCCGATCGCGCTCAGCCGGGCCACCGACCTGTCCTTCGTGCTCGACGAACTCCGCGGCAATCCGCTGATCGACCAGCGCCGCGTCGCCGTGGTGGGGCATTCATTGGGTGGCGCGGCCGCGGCCACCGCGATGCGCGCCGACCGGCGCGTCGACGCCGGGGTCAACCTCGATGGGCCGATGGAACCGGTCGCCGCACTCGATCGGCCGTTCCTTTTGGTCGGCAGTCCCGAAATCCACGACCCGGCGGCCACCAAGGACCCGTCCTGGGAGGCCGTGTGGCCCATGATGACCGGCTGGAAACGGCGGCTGACCATGGCAGGCGCCGATCACTACGCCTTCACCGACCTGGACCTGCTCGTCCAGCAGGCCGGCTTCGAAGATACGTTCCCGCTCGACCCCGCACTCGGCATTCGCCTCACCCGCAGCTACGTCGCCGCGTTCCTCGACCGGCACCTGTGTGGTGGGGCTAGCCCCACCATGGGCCTGGGTGCTGCGGACATCGTGGGGTGAGCGCCGGAATCCATAGCCTTGTGATCACCGGGAGCCGACGTGCGGAACCCGGTCTCATAGGGAGGGATTCCTTTGCTACCAAGGACTTGGGGACGAGTCGCGGTCGGTGCGGCCGTGGTGGGCGCGGTGCTGGCGGGCACTGTGCCCGCGATGGCGGCGGTGTCGGTGCGCCATGAGGTCGGGCAGGCGCTGGACGAGCTTGTGCGGACGGGGGTGCCCGGTGCGCAGGCCGTGGTCACCGAACGCGGACGTAGCTGGGAGGCGGTGAGCGGGGTCGGTGACCGGCGTACCGGGAAAGCGTTTCCACACCGCTCGCATGTCCGGATCGGCAGTAATACCAAGACTTTCGTCGCGACGGTGATCCTGCAGCTGGTGGCCGAGGGCAAGGTGAAGCTGGATGAGCCGATCGACCGTTATCTGCCGGGTGTGGTGCGCGGCAACGGGAACGATGGCACCCGCATCACGGTGCGTCAGTTGCTGCAGCACACCAGCGGGCTTCCCGACTACGGCCCGAAGCTCACGGATGGCCCTCGGCATTACGAGCCCGCCGAACTCGTGCAGTTCGCGATGACGTTGCCGTCCCGCTTCGAGCCCGGCACGAAATGGGAGTACTCCAACACGAACTACATCCTCGCGGGAATGCTCATCGAGAAGGTGACCGGGCGCTCGCCCGCCGCGGAGATCACCAGCCGGATCATCAGGCCGCTCGGCTTGACCGACACCTACTACCCGGCGCCCTATGAGACCGGCATCCGCGGCGCGCATCCTCGCGGTTACGACCAGGACGAGGGCAAGTGGGTGGACGTCACCGACCAGGACCCGTCCTGGGGTGGCGCGGCCGGCGCGATGGTCTCGACCGGGCAGGACGTGAACCGGTTCTTCACCGCACTTGTGGGTGGGCGGCTGCTGCCGCCGGCGCAGCTGGCTGAGATGAAACGCACCGTCCCCGCCGATGTCTTTCCCGGCGCGCAATACGGACTGGGGCTGATCCGGATCCCGGTTTCGTGCGGCAAGGAGCTGTGGGGCCACGGCGGCTCCATCCCCGGTTTCCGCACGCGAGGCGGCGTCACCACCGATGGGCGTTCGGTGAACGTGACCGTCAACCAGGTGACCGCCACCGGTTCCGCCGACGTGCTGAAGGTCGTCGACACGGCTATCTGTGCGCGCTGACTTCTACTGTGAGGAAAGAGAAAATGCAACGTATGCGTGCGCTTGTCGCCACCACGGCGGCCGCGGCGAGTCTGCTGGCCGGGTCCGGTGTGGCACTCGCCGATCAGGAAACGGCTCAGCGAGGCGGTCTCGATCGCTTCTACCAGCAGAAGCTGGACTGGAAAGCCTGTAACCACAAGGAGTTGGACGCGGCGGGCGCCGAATGCGCCGACGTCAAGGTGCCGTTGAACTACGCCCAGCCGCGAGGCCGCACCATCACCGTCGCCATCTCCCGTCTGGCGGCCTCCGACAAGCAGAACCGGCGCGGCGTCATGCTGTCGAACCCCGGCGGCCCGGGTGGCCCTGGGCTCGACATGATGCTCGGCGTTCGGGAAAGCATGACGCCGGACGTGAAGTCCCGCTATGACCTGATCGGCATGGACCCCCGCGGCATCGGCCGGTCCGCTCCGATCGACTGCGGCTGGCCGGTCGGCACCATGCTGCGCTCGGCAGGCGTCGACCGCGCCGGGTTCGACGCCAACACCCGGTTCGAGAAGGACCTCGCCAAGCGCTGCATGGTCAAAGAGGGTCCCGACATCCGCCATTTCACCACCCGCAACACCGCCAGGGACATGGACGTGATCCGTGGTGCGCTCGGTGAGCAGAAGATCAGCTACTTCGGCTGGTCGTATGGGACCTACCTCGGCTCGGTGTACACGCAGATGTTCCCGCAGCGCAGCGACCGGTTCGTGCTCGACAGCGCGGTCGACTCGAAGAAGTTCGGCGTGCCGATGGTGCAGGACATGGGCAAGCCCAACGAGGCCGCGCTCGACGACTGGGCGAACTGGACCGCGGCCCGCGACGGCGAGTACCACCTCGGCAAGACCGGCAAACAGGTCCGCACTCACGTCGAAGACCTGATCAAGCAGTCGGCGCGGCAGCCGATCCGCATCGGCGAGTACGACCTTGACCAGCACGTACTGCCTCTCGTCCTGTTCGGCCCGCTGGCTGACCCGCGTCGCAACGCGACTCTCGCCGAGACCATCCAGCAGCTCACCGACGCCGCCGCGGGCAAGCCCGTGAAGCCGAGTGACGCGCTGGAGAGCGACCTGCGCCACGTCTACAAGCCGACGCCAGAGGAGCAGGGCTCAGGACAAGCGGCCATCATGTGCGGGGACACCCGCTCACCGCGTGACCCCGAGTGGTACTGGCGCAACATCCAGCGCGACCGCGCAGCCGAGCCGGTCTTCGGCGCCTTCGCCAACAACCTCACCGCGTGCGCGTTCTGGCCGGAACCGGTCGAAGAGCCGACCAAGGTGCACAACTCAGTGCCCTCGCTGATCGTGCAGGCCACCGGCGACACCCGCACGGCCTACGAAAGCGGCGTCGCGCTCCATAAGTCGATGGCCGGATCGAAACTGGTGACCCTGCAGGACGTCCGGGTGCACGGCGTGTTCGGCCGCTACCCGAACAAGTGCACGGAGAACGTGGTCAACACGTACTTCCGCGACGGCACGCTCCCGAAGACGGACCTCACCTGCCGCGAAGACTGAGGACTCGTGAGTGTTGCCGACAGTTCTATTGGGCGGAAAGCCAAAGGTGGCGTGCTCGGTGTGAGGTGAGGGGGCCGTTGGGTGCGTAGTACGCATTCGGGGGCACCCTCGCTTCACGATGAGGCTCTGGCAAGCGGTCGTGAGTGGTACGGCCGGTTCTAACCGGTCTAAACACTCACGACCCAAGCCTCCCGAAGCGAAGACCCCGCCGGCCTGCCCGGAGCACGCCATCTTTGCCCCTCCCCCCAAATATAGTTAAGGCTTGACTTGGGCTGTCAGGCGACGCGGATCGTGTCCTAGCGAATGTCCACAAAGGATACAAGTTACCGCTTTTGCTCTGCTTTGTCGTATTTGCCCGAGTTTGCGTGGGGTTCTGGACGGCACGAACGGGGCTTATGTGTCGCTCAGCGTTGCAAACGTGGCGTTCGTGCGTTCGCGGCTGGGTCGCGGCCGGACAGCTCACCGAAACCGGCCAAACAGCACACGAGCGGGTCAGCGCGAAAATCCAGAAGCAACGCGAACCGGTCACCGAAGGCATCAGCAAGGCGGACTACCGCACCACGCACGATGTCCTCGAGCGGATGGCACGAAATTTGACTAAGACGCCTTGAGTTCCAGCCGCGGAACGGAATCGGTCGCCCACTCGGCCAATTTCGGTTCCACAGCGGTGTAAAACTCCGGCTCGAAGCCCATTCTCGTGTGGCTGCACTGGATCTCGACACACTCGGCACTCGGGTCCTGGCACAACTTCCACGGCGCGATGCGATCGCTGCGCGAGTAGAACGCGACCGCGGGCATCCCCGGCGGCAATGGCTCAGCCAGCGATTTCATGTTGGTTTCGTAGCACCGGCCCGCCAAGCAGTCGGCGGTCAGCAACCCTGGCATCCCCAAGCTGGACAACTTCGCCAGCAGCCGCGCGACGCGGACGACCTTCGGATGCGCGCCGAGCGGGTCGAGCATCGGGCTTCCCAGTGTGACCAGCGCGCGGACCAGGTCGGGACGTTCGACCGCGACCAGGCGGCCGAGCCAGCCGCCGCGGCTCTGGCCGAGCAGGATCACCGAGCGGCCAGTGCTCTCGGCGTGCGCTTCCAGCCGGCGGATGATGCGTTCGACAAGGACGCTCGTGCAGCCGATGTTGATGCCGATGCGCGCGCCGGCCGGACGGTAGCCGCGCGCGGCCAGCCAAGTGGCGGCCACCTGGAGACTGCGGTCGCCGAAACCGAAACCCGGGATGAGCAGGACACCTTGGCCTTGCCCTCGCGTCGGGTCCGCGGCTCGCCAGACCGGGTGACGCAGCAGCCGGGGAACGCTGGCCAACGCGTCTACAACGCTCTCACCTGCCAGAACAGCTTTCGCCATGCCCATCTCCTCCTTCGCAGCCGAAGCAGAAGGTCCAGACGGGGGAATATCGCAGACAGCGCTTGCGTCTCACTATATAGTTGAAAGTTCAAACAACTGGAGGTCGAGATGACGCCGGTGCTGTACCTCAGTCATGGCGCACCGCCGCTGGCCGACGACGCGGTCTGGACCCGTCAGCTCGCCGAGTGGTCGAGCACGCTTACCAAGCCCAAGGCGATCCTTGTCGTCTCCGCGCACTGGGAGGAGGCGCCGCTGACGCTCGGCGCGACCACCACCGTGCCGCTGGTGTACGACTTCTGGGGTTTCCCCGATCACTACTACCAGGTGAAATACGGCGCACCCGGCGCTCCGGCGCTGGCCGAGAAGGTGCGCAAGCTCCTGCACTCGACCGAAACGCCGGTGCACAACGCGCCCGAGCGCGGGCTCGACCACGGCGCGTACGTGCCGCTGGTGGAGATGTTCCCCGAAGCCGACATCCCGGTGCTGCAGATCTCGATGCCTTCGCTCGACCCGCAGCAGCTGTTCGAGATCGGCCGCAAGCTCGCGCCGCTGCGTGACGAAGGTGTGCTGATCATCGGCAGCGGCTTCTTCACGCACAACCTGAGCGCGATGCGCCAGGTCACCGGCACCGACGGCACGCCGCCCGCGTGGTCGAGCGAGTTCGACCGCTGGGGCGACGAAGTGCTGCGGGCCGGTGACGTCGACGCGTTGCTCGACTTCCAGCACAAGGCGCCCGCCGCCCAGCTCGCGCATCCGCGGATCGAACATTTCGCGCCGCTGTTCGTCTCGCTCGGCGCCGGTGGCGCGCGCCAACCGAAGACCGTGATCGACGGCTATTGGTACGGACTGGCCAAACGGTCCGTCCAAATCGACTGACGCACAAAAGAACCGGGCCCCATGAGCGGAGTTCGCTCATGGGGCCCGGCCTGTTGGGTGTGGCCTAGAGAATCACTTCACTGGCGGTGAAGTCACTTCTTGAAGGAGGAGAAGCCACTCGCGATCTTGGAGAAGAACGCCGCGATCGGGTTGGAGTCCAGCGCCGCCATGGCGGGCACGGCGGGCACGGTGGAGGCGTTCGGCATGGTCACCGCGGCGCTCTGCAGCGCGGTCATGGCCTGGTCCACCGTGTTCAGCTTCAGGGTCGGCAGCTTCATCGAAGGCACCGAGACCGTGTTGCCGAGGTTGCCCAGCGCGGGCAGCTGCACCGGGAGAGCCGGAACGTCCTCGCGGGCGGCCTGGGCCGGGACCGCGGGGAGCTCGGGCAGCGCCAGCGCGGGCAGCCCACTCGCGTCCGGCAGCGCCGGCAGCTCGTCGGCGGCCATTTCGCTGCCGCACCAGTCGATCGGCACGAAGATCTGCGGCTCTTCGGTGATCTCGGTCGCGTTGGTGCCGGTCGCCGAAGCGTTGCCGAACAGGCCGAGGTCGACACAGAAGACCTGGACCAGCGCACCCAGCGGCTGCTGGATGTTGAAGCCGGACAGGCTGGACCCGTCGCCATCGGTCGTCGACTCGCCACCGGTCTTGCCGGTGGTCATGTTGTCGGCCTCGGCGGTCGCGTTGCCACCGACGGCGACGGCGTCGGCGAAGGCCTGCGCCACCGCTGCCAGCGGGATGTCGACGACGTTGCCGGAGATGCCGCCGTCGACACCCGAGGTGGTGACGTCGCCACCGGACTGGGCGTCGACCGTGTTGGTCGCGGTGCCCTTGGCGATGGCCGCCGCGGCGACCGCGTCACCGAACGCCTGGACGATCGGCAGCGCCTGCGCGCTGATGATGTTGCCCGAGATCGCGCCGTTGTCACCGTTGGTGTCGGCGGTGCCACCGGCGACGGACTTGACGTCGCTGGTGCCACTGCCGGTCCCGATGCCGGCACCGGCGATGCCGTTGCCGAAGATCGAGCCGGTGCCGCCGATCGGCAGCTGCACGATGTTGCCCGCGCCCGCGCCGTTCTGACCGTCGGTGGAGACGTCGCCGCCCGCCATCGAGTCGGTGATGTTCTCGCTGGCACCCTTGCCGATGCCGCCGAGGACGACGCCGTCGCCGTGCACCTGAGTCGGGAACGAGATCGGCCCGTTGATCAGGTTGCCCGCGATGACACCGGCGGTTCCGGTCGCGCTCTCCTTGTCACCGGCCTTCGAGGTGGTGTCGGTCGAGCCCTTGGAGACGCCCTTGCCGATGAACGCGCCGCCGACGCCGACGACCTGGACCGGCAGTGAAACCGGGACCACGCCGAGGTTCGAGCTGATCACGCCGTCGTCGTCGTGCGTCGAGCCGCCGCCGCCACCCTGGACGACCTTGACCTCGTCGGCCGAGCCGGTGCCCTGGCCGATGAAGGAGCCACCGACGCCGAGCAGTTCGGCCGGAACGGCGACCGGGACCTGCACCAGGTTGCCCGAGGCACCCGAGTTGTTGCCCTGGGTGCCGTCGTAGCCGCCGGCGGTGACGGTCTTCTCTTCCGTCGCCACACCGGTCGCGTTACCGATGTGCGAGCCACCGACACCGAAGATCTCGGGCGCGCCCGCGATCTGGGTGTTGGCGGTGTTGCCCGAGATCACGGCGCCGTTGCCGTTGGTGTACGAGCCGTTGCCCGCGTTCGCGTCGACCGTGTTGTCGTGCGCGGCGTTGGCGATACCGATGTAGGTGCCACCGACACCGAAGACCTCGACGGGCAGAGCCAGCGCCGGGTCGACGATGTTGCCGGAAGCGCCCGAGTTCTCCGCCGTGGTGCTGACGAAGCCACCGGCGTCGACGGTGCTGGACGAGGTGCCCGGCGTCTCCTGCCCGGTGCCCGCGTTGCCGATCCACGAAGCGGCCACACCCGCGACGTTGGCCACGTCACCGGTCTGCGGAACGATGATGTTGCCGTCGAGCAGCGAGTCGTCACCGCTGGTCTGGACGTAGGTCGGCGTGCCCGAGATGCCCTCGGTGGTGTCGCCTGCCTTGGCGTCGGCCGAGGTGTCGCAGGCGCCGGTGTTGGCCAGCGAGCCCCACGCGGCACCCGCGTTGCAGTTGAACTTGACCGGCAGCGCGATCGGCGCGCCGACGACGTTGCCGCTGCCGGCACCGCCGGGACCCTCGGCGTCGCCGCCGGAGGTCTTGACGTAGCCACCGGCGGTGGCCGCGCTGTCGTCGCTGAACTCGCTGTAGCCATTGCCCAGGATCCAGGACGCGGCGTTGCCGCTCACCTGGACCGGGGTGGCGAACTGCGCGGGCACGACGTTGCCGGAGATGGAGGAGCCATCACCGTTCGTCTCGATGTCACCGGTCTCGGTGATGTCCTGCGTGGCGGAGCCGGAGGCGGCGCCACGGCCGCCGGCGAGCCCGCCGCCGAGGCCGTTGACCGCGATGGGGGCGGCCCAGTCGAGCACGAGCGCGTTGCCGGCGAGCGCGTTGTTCGCGCCGTCGGTGGTGATGTCCTGGTCGTGGTTCCAGGTCTGCGCGCAGTCAGCGGTCTCGGTGGCGTTGCCGATGACACCGATCGCGTTGCCGCAGATCTGGATCGCCGGGACGACATCGGCGTTGACGACGTTGCCCTTGAGCGTTCCGCCGTTGTTGACGAAGCCGCCGGAGTCGGTGAAGCCGCCTTCGATGGACTGACGGGCGGGAGCCCCGGAGGCCTCTCCGGATCCTTCGGGCCAGGCGTTGCCGAGCGAGTCGACGTCGCGAGCGACCTGGCGAACTGCTTCGCTGGCCGGCTCGGAGCTGACGGTGCCCTCGAACTCGGGGAGGTCGAGCTGACCGATCGGCGTGCCGACGCCGTTGGCCTTCATTTCGAGCGGGATGTTGACGTTCAGGTCGATCGGGCTGGGGGCCGCGTCCGGGCTGACGGTTTCGTCAGCCGAAGCGATGCCCGTACCCAGCATCAACAATCCACCGGTAACAAGTGCGGTCTGGAGTCCGCGCTTTGCCCAGGACTGCATGGGGTATTTCTCCTTTTTTCGGGTTCCCTTGCGGGTACATGGAGGTGCCACGAAGTGGTGGACACCAGAGGGGTTCGCCGACGCGAAGAGCGCATGGCGACGTGGCGGGGATTTCAGGGAACGCGACGGAAAATCGCGTTAACCCTGCCCGCTATGAGGAAAATCAGTCAGGAGTGACACCGGGCTGAGAGCCCGGGGTGAGCGGCATGTACCGCACGCCCGTCAGCGCGTTGCTGACAGAGGCGTTGATCAGCGAGGCGGACGCGCCGGAAATGAAACCGAACGCGGGGCCGTCGACATGACCACCCGGAGCGGAGCCGCCACCGGGAGCTGAGGGCGCGGACGGAGCGATCGGCATCCGGTCCAAGGGGAACGGCAGCTTCGAACCACTCTGGTCATCGCGCGAATCGGACTGGACGTCCGAGCTTTCGGGAGACGTCTCACCGAAGGCCGCGGTGAACGCGGACTTGGCGGAGCCAGGAATCACGACCGTGACGAGCTGGAGCGCGGCCGGTGCTTCCGCGGCGGCCGGAGCCGTCGCGGTCGGCAGGTCATCGCGCTCGGGGAGCAGGCCGGTGATCGAAGGAAGGACGACGTCGGTGGCGTCGTTGTGGTTGAGCAGATCCCAGACGCGCTGGCCGAGCTCGCCATTGGGGTTGGAGGCCTGCAGCGTCTCGCCGAGCACCTGCTGGGTGTCCTCGGGCTTGCGCACGATGTGCTCGAAAGCCCCGAGCGTCCGGCTGACCGGGTGGACGACCGCGTCGCTCGCGAGGTCGGTGACGGCGTCGCTGACGCGGCTGGAGACCTCGTGCTCGACGCGGCCCTTGTGGTTGCGCTCGGCGTCGGTGCACCAGCCCGGTGCCTGCTTGACGGCTTCGGAGCCGGGCAGCGTCCACGCGGTGGCGTCCTGGTGGCAGACGGCGTCGCGGTAGCCGGTGGTGGCGGCGCCCGCCGCTTCCCCCGCGAAACCGGAGACGCCACGGGTCGCGTCGTTGAGACCCGTGACGGTCGCGTCGGTGAGGGGGGTGAGTCCCGCGCTCGCGCCGGAGGGAGCGGCAGGCTCCTCGGCAGCGGAAGCGGAGGCGTCGGAGATCATCCACGCGGCGGCGGCGCCACCGAGGACGAAGAGCGCACGCGACACCCAGCGGCTGGAGCGCACTGCGCCCTGCCCCTCGGTTGCCGACCCGTGCTCCACTGAATCTCCTTGCCGTCAAATAAGAGTTCTGGTGTGTTCCCGGACGCGCCGGGATCGATGTCGCCCTCAGAGATAAGCAAATTGCAGATCGA
Source organism: Amycolatopsis sp. NPDC059657 (assembly GCF_042734395.1). Taxonomy (NCBI): domain Bacteria; kingdom Bacillati; phylum Actinomycetota; class Actinomycetes; order Pseudonocardiales; family Pseudonocardiaceae; genus Amycolatopsis; species Amycolatopsis sp. NPDC059657. The sequence goes on from NZ_JBHWEB010000002.1 coordinate 127,302, forward strand.
CTCCGCACCTTGAGAGCTACTTGATGCCACCATCGTGTAAAGAACACGGCGTGTACCCGGCCCTCACAGCAGGTAATCAGGGCTGGCGGAACACGTTGCGGCTTAAAGGGCATGCCGGATATGGGTAGACCGTTACTGTGAACCCCGTGAGCGAGAAGCACAGCCAGAACCCGTTCGTTTCCGAGACGGCCGACGTGACGGGCCTCGTGCCGCGCGGACTTCGCATCGGCGCCGCGCTGTCGTGGCGCTTCCTCACCGTCTGCGCCGCGCTGTATGTGGTCATCTGGTTGATCGGCTTCCTGTCGGTGGTCGTCATCCCGATCGCGATCGCGATGCTCTTGGCCGCGCTGATGGCGCCCGCGGTGTCACGGCTGACGACCGGGCCGGTGCGGGTGCCACGCGGGATCGCGGCGGCGATCGTGCTCATCGGCGGGCTGATCGTGCTCGGCGGCCTGCTGACCTTCGTGGTCGTGCAGTTCAGCGACGGCCTGCCGTCTTTGCAGAAGCAGGTGACCGACAGCCTCCACCAGATCCAGACCTGGCTGATCGACGGGCCGCTGCACCTGCGCCAGGAGCAGATCCAGGACTTCATCAAGCAGGCCATCGGATTCATCCAGAACAACCAGTCTTCGATCACCGCGGGCGCGCTGACCACGGCGGGCGCGGTCGGCGAGATCCTCACCGGGTTCGCACTGACATTGTTCGTGCTGATCTTCTTCCTGACCGGCGGCGACCAGATCTGGACCTTCCTCACCCGCGCGGTGCCGTCGAACGTGCGGGTGCGCGTGGATGTCGCCGGACGCAGGGGTTTCGCCTCGCTGGTCAGCTATGTCAGGGCGACCGCGCTGGTGGCCGTCGTCGACGCGGTCGGCATCGGCGTCGGGCTGGCGATCATGCGGGTACCGCTGGTGATCCCGCTGGCCACGCTGGTGTTCCTGGCCGCGTTCATCCCGGTCATCGGCGCGGTGATCGCGGGCACGGTCGCGGTGCTGGTCGCGCTGGTCACCAACGGGTTCATCGGCGCGGTCATCGTGCTGGGCATCGTGATCCTGGTGATGCAGCTGGAAAGCCACATCCTGCAGCCGTGGCTGCTCGGGCGCGCCGTCCGGCTGCACCCGCTCGCGGTGATCCTGTCGATCACCGTCGGACTGGTCACCGCCGGTATCCCCGGCGCGTTGCTGGCCGTGCCGCTGCTTGCCGTGCTGAACGCGGGCATCAAGTCGCTGCTGCACGAGGAGAACCCGGACCCGGCCGACGTCGACGTGCTCGACGACAAAGCGTCGCAGCCGAACGCGACACCGGACGCGACGCCGGACGCGACGCCAGCCAAGAAGAAATGACCAAGCCGCCCGCGCCGACCGGTGACCCGGCCACCCCGTTGTGGCTGGGCATCGTCGTGTTGCGGGTGCTCATGCTGATGTTCGCGGCCGGCGCGGTCATCGTGCGCCACAACGATTTCGCGCGGCCGTGGCTGGCGTGGACCGTGCTCGGTGTGATGGTCGTCTGGACCGTGGTCACCGACCTCTTCTATGCGGCCGAAGCCACCCGCTGGGGCTGGCTGACGCTGGTGGACCTCGTGTTCACCGGTGGCTTGCTGATGCTCTCGCCGATGATCCTGTCGCAAGCGCAGTTCGCCGCGAACAGCCCGTTGATCACGACCGTGTGGGCGGCTGTGCCGCCGCTGGCGGTCAGTGCCAGGTACGGCGCGATCGCGGGTGCGCTGAGCGGGCTGTTCATCGCCGTGCTGAGTGGGCTCGCGACCAACCGCTTCGACCTCGATGTCGCCCGCGACGGCACGCTGCTGATCGCGAGCGGCCTGCTGGTCGGCGTCGCGGCCGACACCGCGCGCACCGCGGCCGAGCGGCTCACCCGCGCGTTGCGTACCGAGGCGGCGACGGCCGAGCGGGAACGCCTCGCCAGGTCGATCCACGACAGCGTGCTGCAGGTGCTCGCCAGGGTTCGCCGCCGTGGCGCGGAATTCGGCGGCGAGGCTGCTGAACTCGCGAAACTCGCCGGTGAACAGGAGGTCGCGCTGCGCGCGCTGGTCACCACCGAGCCGGTCGGCCCCGACGAGGACGGCACCACCGATCTGCGTGCCGCGCTGCAGTTGCTGGCGACGCCGGACATCCAGATCTCGACCCCGGCGGGGACCGTGCCGCTGCCGGCGCACACCACGGCCGAGCTGGTCGCGGTCACCAGGGAAGCACTGTCCAATGTGGAAAAGCACGCGCCGGGCGCGAAGGCGTGGGTGCTGCTGGAGGACCTCGGCACCGAGGTCGTGGTCAGCGTCCGCGACGACGGCCCCGGCATCGAGGCGGGACGGCTGGAGAACGCGGAGCGGCAAGGCCGGCTCGGCGTCGCCAAGTCCATCAGGGGGCGGGTGGCCGATCTGGGCGGCACCTGCGCACTCGACTCCACACCGGGCTCGGGCACCGAATGGGAAGTCAGGATTCCGGTCAACGCAAGGGGAGAGCGATGAGCGAGGGTGTTTCGGTGATGGTGGTCGACGATCACCCGATCTGGCGGGAAGGCGTGGCGCGTGACCTCACCGAGCACGGCTTCGACGTGCGCGCGACGGCGGCCGACGGCGACGCGGCGGTCCGCATCGCCCGCGCGGTCCGGCCCGACGTGGTGCTGATGGACCTGAATCTCGGCGAGACCTCGGGGGTGGACGCGACCCGGGAGATCACCGGCGCGCTGCCGACGACCAAGGTGCTGGTGCTGTCCGCGAGCGGTGAGCACGAGGACGTGCTCGAGGCCGTGAAAGCGGGGGCGTCGGGTTACCTGGTGAAGTCGGCGTCGGCGCTGGAGCTGGTCGACGCGGTGCGACGGACCGCCGACGGCGACCCGGTGTTCACCGCGGGCCTGGCCGGGCTCGTGCTCGGCGAGTACCGGCGGATGGCCGACACACCGTCCGACGGCGCCCCGCCGCCTCGGCTCACCGAGCGTGAGACGGACGTGCTGCGGTTCGTCGCCAAGGGCATGACCGCGCGGCAGATCGCGGAGAAACTCGTGCTCTCGCATCGCACGGTCGAGAACCACGTCCAGTCCACGCTGCGGAAACTCCAGCTGCACAACCGTGTCGAGCTGGCCCGCTACGCGATCGAGCACGGGCTGGACGAGCAATAACCAGGGGCGGCTCAGGGTTTTCCCCCGATTCCGGCCCCGGCTTCCGGGCCTAGCCTTCTCCCTATGGGCGAGGAGACCGAAACCAAGGCACCGAGCGACAGAGACCTGCGGGTCTCCGACGACGAACGAGAGCACGTCGTCGGCGTGCTGCAGAAAGCCATCGGTCGCGGTCTGCTGGACCTCGACGAATTCACCGAGCGCACCGACGTCGCGCTCGCCGCACGTACTCGCGGCGAGCTGAACGCGGTGCTCACCGACCTGCCGGGGCTCATCCACCGTGACGTGCTGCGTCAGACGGTGGCGAACCCGTATGTCACCGGGCCGCAGATGTTCGCGCCAGGCCAGCGCATCGAGCTCAACGCGAAGTACTCGGCGCTGCACCGCACGGGGGCATGGCTGGTGCCGCAAGCGATGCTGGTGCGCAACAAGTACGGCGCGACCAAGCTCGACTTCAGCGCGGCCATCATCGAGTTCCCGGTCGTGCACGTCGAACTGGACATCCGCTGGGGGTCGGCGGAGATCATCATCCCGGACACGGCTTCGGTCGATCTCAACCAGATCACCGAGATCAAGTACGGCGGCATCGAGGACAAGACCAGGCCGAACGGCCTCTCGGGGAACCCGCGTTTCGTGCTTTCCGGCCGTGTCCACGGTGGTTCGCTGAGCGTGCGCAACCCACGCCACGGCCTCTTCGGCTGATTGAGCGGGCTTTATCCAGGGATAAAGCCCGCTCAATCCTGTTTGACTAGAGCGCGGCCTTGACCGCCGCACGCGCGCTGGCCGGGTCGGCCGCCGCCAACGCCGCCTGAGCCGCGGCCTCGCACTGCTTGAAGGTGACCGAAGCCAGGCTCGCGCCGACCGAACGCACCGCGGGCGCGTTCATCGACAAGCTGGTCAGGCCGAGACCGGCGAGCACCAGCGCGAGCTGCGGGTCGGCCGCGGCCTCACCACAGACACCGGCGGGCTTCCCGGTGACCTTCGCCGCGCGGCCGATCAGGCCGATGAGCCGCAGCAACGCGGGCTGCCACGGGTCGTTGAGCTTCGCGACCGCACCCAGCTGCCGATCGGCGGCGAAGGTGTACTGCGCGAGGTCGTTGGTGCCGATCGAGACGAAGTCGACGACGCCGAGAATCTCCTGCGCGACCAGTGCGGCGGCCGGGATCTCGATCATCACACCGGCGCGCGGGATGCCCGCGGCGCGCACGCGGTCGGCGAACCAGGCCGCTTCCTCCGCGGTGGCGACCATCGGCGCCATCACAGAGACCTCAGCGCCGGAGTCTTCCGCCGCACCCGCGATGGCCTCGAGCTGACGGTCCAGCACATCGGGCCGGTCGAAGGCGATCCGCAGGCCGCGGACACCGAGCGCCGGGTTCGGCTCGGCGTCGGGGGAGAGGAACTGCAGCGGCTTGTCGGCGCCCGCGTCCAGCGTGCGGACGATGACCGGCTTGCCGCGGAACGGCTTCAGCACGGCCGTGTAGGAGGCCAGCTGCTCGGACACGGTCGGCTCGGCAGGTGCGTCGAGGTAGCAGAATTCGGTGCGGAACAGGCCGACACCCTCGGCGCCCGCGTCCGCGGCGGCCTTGGCGTCGGTGGCCGAACCGACGTTGCCGAGCACCTTCACGCGGTGGCCGTCCGAGGTGTTCCCGGTGCCGTTCCATTCGATGGAGGTGCGAGCCTCGGCGGTGACCACGGGCGCGTCGGCCGCGACCGCGTTGACCTGGCCGGTGTCGCCGTCGACGGCGAGCGCCGGTGCGTCGAGCGCGAGCAGTCCGCGCACCGCGACCACGGCCGGGATGCCGAGCGCGCGGGCAAGGATCGCGGTGTGACTGGTCGGGCCGCCCTCTTCGGTGACCAGCGCGAGCACCTTGGCCGGGTTGAGCCCGGCGGTGTCGGCGGGCGCGAGGTCACGCGCGACGAGGACGCTCGGGGTGTTCAGCTCGGGCACGCCGGGCGGCTCGACGCCGAGCAGCTCGGCGACGATGCGATCGCGCACGTCGCGGATGTCGCGGACGCGCTCGGCCATGTAGCCACCTGCGGCGGCCAGCGCCTGCGCGAAGCCCTCGGCGGACTGGAAGACCGCGCGGGCGGCAGGCAGGTGCTCCGCCTTGACCAGCTGCTCGGCCTGGCTGACCAGCGCGGGGTCCGCGGCCATGGCCGCGGTGGTGATCAGGATCGTGGCGGCCTCACCGGCCGCGGTCTCGGCAAGCTTCTCGAGGCGGGCGGCGACGACCTGCGCGGCAGGTTCGATGCGGGCGGCCTCGGCGACGGGATCGACCGGCGCGGGCGCAGGAGAAGGCTCGCCGAGCGGCTCGGCGACACGGACGACCGGACCGCTCGCACGGCCAGGACTGACGGCGACCCCGGTGAGGAACTCAGACGGCATGGTCTAGACCATATCTCAAGACACCTTCGAGGTCGCGAGGTGCGGGACACACTCCACCAGCCCGTAACCCTGGGTTTTCCGCCACGGAGCACTCCTCTCACCACGTCACGCGTCCAGTGGAACACGGGACGCGACCATCCGCCGCCCAGCTGAGAAAACCGTGATTCACCGATTCGGCCTAGATCTCGTCAGCGGTCGGATAGGAAGGTTGCGCACCGCGACGGGTCACCGAGATCGCCGCGACCTTCACCGCGTGCTCTGCCGCCTCGACCAGGCTCTTGCCCGCGGTCACCGCCGCGGCGAGCGCGCCTGCGAACGCGTCACCGGCCCCGGTCGTGTCGACGGCCTCCACCTTCGGTGACGCGACCTCGACGGCCCCGTCACCGGTCACCACCACCGCACCCCGCGCGCCGAGCGTGACCACAGCGGCCTTGGGGCCCAGCTCGAGCAGCTGCTTCGGGTCGTCGAGCTCGCCACCGAGCAGCCAGGCGGCCTCGTGTTCATTGACCAGCAGCACGTCGAGCGCGGCCAGCGTCGCGTCACTGACCTTCGCCGCCGGAGACAGGTTGAACAGCACTTTCACGCCCGCCTCCGCCGCGGCGGCGACCGCGCGTTCCACGGTCGGCAGCGGAATCTCCAGCGACAGCACCACGGTCTTCACCCCGTCGAAGATCCCTTCGACGTCCGCGGGCTCGATACTCCCGTTCGCGCCGGGCGAGACGAGAATCGAGTTCTCGCCGTCAGGGGTGACAGTGATGTAGGCGATCCCGGTCGGCCGCGAACTGGTTCGGACCAAGCCGGTATCCACCCCGGAGCCGCGCAGCGAGCCGAGCAGGACGGAGCCATACGGGTCGTCGCCCACCGCGCCGACCAACGCCACGTCGGCGCCGAGCCTGGCGGCGGCCACCGCGGTGTTGGCCCCCTTCCCGCCAGGCAGGATTTCGGTGTCCCCGCCCAGCACGGTTTCCCCACCGCCAGGACGCCGATCCGCGGAAACCACCAGGTCAGCGTTCGCCGAGCCGATCACGAGCAACTCATGGGTCATACCCAGAATTTATCTTGTACGCATATGTGAAGACTTTTGTAACTTATTCGGCCCCTGATGCGACAATCAGGCGTGCGCTTGCCATGCGTCACTCGATCGGGGGATATGCATCCCCCAGGCGTCACTTCGAGAGAGGCAAGCGCTCTTCTCTGGCGTTGCCACGCTCGCGTGGCAGCGTTGCCCCATCCGGCACCCGCCGGGGCAGGGCATCGTGTCGCCGGTGTCGGTCACGTAGCCCCCCGAGTGATCGGCACCGGCGGCGCCCGCCAATGTGGTGGGCGCCGCCGGGCTCAGACCTCGGCCTTGATCTCTTCGAACTTCCCCGGCTGAACCCCGCGCAGGATTTCGCGCAGCTCCTCCGCCGGACGCTCCTTGAAGGCCTCCGGCAGCCGATAAGCCCCACGTGCGATCGGCAGCGTGGCATTACCCAGCAGAGCGCCGGACTCCCACAGCCCGCTCATCTCCACGTCACGGCGACGGAATTCCTTGCTCGGGAAAACATCGACGACGCGGATGACCTCACCGGCCGCATCGGTCACCGTGGTCAGCCTGACCTTGGCGATCTCCGTCCAGTCGACCTCGAACTTCGCCCGGCTGGAGCGGTACCACTCGATGCCGGACGACGAAACTCGCAACCACGCCTGACGCCTGGCCATCGGATCGGCCCTCGGGTAGATCTTCGAGGACCGTTCGGCGAACCCATCGACGATCGAGGGCTGCGAGGGCAGCCGGACCTCGGACTTGTATTTCCGCACGACGACCCGCGGTGCCTTCGGGTGCTTACGCCGCCAAAGCCAGTACCCACCGCCGATCAGCAGTACCTCCGCGCCAGCCACGGACCATTCGACAGGCCCTTCATAGGGCCGTTCGGCATGCCGCCAATAGCGCTTGCCGTACTTGTAGAAGGTGACCGGCTTGCCGATATCCGCCGGAGTCAGCTCATCGAGACCGAACACCACCGTTTTGACGTCGCGGTTGTACAGCCCGCCCTGCCAATGGGCCTCCGCGGTGCAGGCCCAGAAGAAGCCGATCCCGGCCTCGGTCAGTGGGCCCTTCTCGACACACGATTTCGCATAGGCCACGCCGAGGGGTGGCTTATCGGGCTTTTCCTCGCTGTGGAATGACGCCGCGTGTCCCGCAGCGGTCCAGCAGATGGCCACTGCGACTATGCCGATCAGCACGGCTCGGATCACCGTCGAACGCTTGAGCTGGCCCGCGGCGGGCATGCCCTCGTTGCCACCGATGGTCATATCGACCCCGAAATACGCTTGGGGCCGTGCTGATCGAACAGCGGATCCGTACCGTCGACCTTGGTCTTGTCGCGGTCCTGCTGCCGCTTCTCATGCGACTCACGGCCGACCGGCTCTTTGCCGAAGGCGATCTTGCCCAGCTGCTTCCCGACCTCCTTGCCGACCTCCATCCCGATGTTCTTCGGCATATCGGAGAGGACATCCCGGAAGACGTGCCCCAGCGGGAGGTTCTTGAGAAAACGGGGCAGGTTCCCCACCATGTCAGCCAGCTTCTGCCCAGCCCTGGCCAGCACTCGTTGTGCCTTCGCGGCCTCACCGGCGATTTTTGTTCCCTCACCGACCAAGAACGGTATGCCTTCGGCGCTCAGCCCGACCGGATAAGCGGGCGGCGGGTACTTGGCGAGGATCATCACCAGCTTGGCCAGCGCGTCCGAGATCATGTCGCGAATGAGCGTGCGGACCACGTTGAGGATGGTCTTGCAGATCTCGACAATGTCGCCGACCTGCTTGGCATGGTCAGAGAGGTCCCTGCACGTGTTCGCCTGTTTCTGAGCGAACTCGCGGTAGCGGTCGGCGGCCGGGCCGCGCCAGTGCGCGCAGTTCTTGTTGACCGCCGAGGCCAGCTCTTCACCCGTCACCTGGATGTGGTCGCTGATCTGCTTCCACTTCTGGATCTCGAGATCGAGCGCGTCCTGGTCCCCGGTGACCCAGTTCAGCGGCTCCTTCAGGAAGTCGACGTGTTCGATCAGCCACCCGAATCCCATGCTGAGCAGCGACTCGAACGGGTCCTTGATGAAATCCTTGATGTCGAGAGCACCTGCCGCCAGATCCAGCAGTCCCTCGGTCCGGTCACCCTGCGCCATCTTTTCGCCGCCACCGGCGAAGTCCTGCAGGATTCCCGCGCCTTCGAGCGCGTTGCCGATCGGCTTCTTCTCGGCGTCGGTCTCACCCTTCGCCTTGGTGATCAGCTCGTTTTCAGCCATGGGTTGTCCCTGACTGCTTCAGCAGATCGCTCGCGGTCTGCTCGTCCACTCGGCGGGCCTTCGCCCAGGTATGTACGGCGTCGACATGGTGTTCGCCGGACTTCACAGCCGTCTCGAGCGTTTCGCGGGTGCGGTCCGCGGTGCTGTTGCACCACAGGTAGAGCCCGCATGCCACGCCGACGGCTCCGAACGACATCGCGTCGACGCGGTTGTTGTCCGCATCGATGGCCGTCTTCAGCCGCGTGAGGATGTCTTCCACTTGTTTCGCGTGAGCGTCGATCTCTTCGGGATCGACGTCGAATCCACCATCTGGCATTTGTTCCCCCTCCCCAGGGTCAGCGCAGGAAGCCGCCGTCGAAGTAGTCGTCGTCATGGGCCGCTGGCGCCGGGCGGGCCGGGCGCGGGGGCGGTGGCTTCGGGGTGGTGACTTCGGCTTCGGGAACGAAGCGGGACTCCTCGGCCGCGCGCTCGTCGAAACCGCCTTCGACATAGCCCTCCTGCGCCGGCTCGGGGTACTCGTCGTGCAGATAGCCGACGAGTTCCTTCCTGGTCTCCGGTCCTGCCGACGGCACGCCGGCGCTGACTGCTTCCGCGAGCTTGCTCTGGGCGAGCTGGACCGTGCGCATGATGTCCTGCGCGAGGGTCGGCTTCTCGCGGGCGCTCGTGCTGATTTCGAGGTTCGTCAGATTGCCCGCGTGGTTCACGGTGACCGTGAGGCCGTCCCTGGTGCGCTCGGTGACCGAGACACCGTCCATCTCGGACCGGAGCCGGTCGGCCTTCTCCTGCGCGGCCTTGAGTTTCGCGTCGTAGTCGGTGAAGAGCTGCTCAGGGCTCGTCACACGAACCTCCCCTGTTCGTGGTCAAACGATGACTGAGAGTGTGACAGACCTGTTGATCATTGTCCGGGAGTTGGGGTTTTCCCCACCCCCGTTGTGCGGGAAACCGCATTACCTCGCAGGTCAAGGACTTCTAGCGTGGCTTTATGACCACAGCAGACTGGAAGCGGGCCGCCTACGGGCTCCTCGCGTTGCCCGCTTTCCCGGGCGGCGCGCGGGCTCAGCGGTGGCTCGCGCGGAAGCTGCTCGGTGTGGAGCCGGGCATGGGAAAGCCTCGGTACTTCGCCGCGCTGGTGCCGAGTCTCGTGGCTTTCTTCTTGGCGGTATTGATCTGGTACCTCGTCGGGAGGATCGCCACCTACGGGATCTTTTGGGACCAGTCGACCGGGGACGTCTCGTGGGGAGGGCCGTCGCTGCTCGGGGCCTGGGTGGTGCACTTCTTCGCCGCGCTGGGGATGACGGTGGTGTGTTCGGCGGTGCTGCGGCCGCTGACCAGGTTGCAGAACCGGCTACTTAGCCCGGTCGTGCCCGGCGCGCCAAGGGAGATCATCATGCCGAACTCATAGAATGCCCTGATGAGCAACCCGACCCGGCGGGGACGTGTGCGCGCGGCGACCGATCAAGACATCCGGCGTACCGCACGCGCACTGCTCGTCGAGCACGGACCTGAGGCCGTCACGCTGCGGGCGATCGCGAGGGAGCTGGGAATCACCGCGCCCGCGCTTTACCGGTACTACGGCTCGCGCGACGACCTGGTCGAGCACCTGCGGCTGGACGTGTGCGCGGACCTGGCGACCGAGCTCGCCGAGGACATCTCGTCGGTGCCGGAGGACGGTGCTGCGCAGCTCTTCGCGATCTGCAAGGGATTCCGGCGGTGGGCGCTCACGCACACGAAGGAGTTCACGCTCGTCTTCGCCTCGCCGACCGGGAATGTCGGCTCGGCACCCGGCAGCGCGCTGAGCCGGGTGGACGAGCCGTTCGGGCGGATCTTCCTGGCGACCGCCGGGCGGGTGCTGGCGACCCAGAACCTGGAGACACCGCCGAGTGAGCTGGTGCCGCCGGAGATCAGGGACGACCTGGCCGGGTTCCAGGCCGACCTGCTCGCGGTGCTGCGGGACTCCGGCTTGGCGTTCCCCGCCGAGAAGCTGGACCTGGGCACGACGTACCTGATGATCCAGTTCTGGGCGCGCCTGTACGGCCATGTGACGCTAGAGGTGTTCGGGAACTACCCGATCCCGGTCGCCAAGCCGGATGTCCTGTTCGATGCGATGCTGGCCGATCTCGCCCGAGAGATCGGCCTCGCTGTTCCCTAGGGCTCGGAGTAGAGCCCGCTATCCCGAACTGACAGGGGAGAAGCCCTGGGCAAGGTCGCGTTCGCTGCGCCTGGCGCTCCCGGCGTACCGGAATGGACGACACGTGTACGTGAATGGACGACATGCGTACCCAGCTGGACGACGCGCCCGGCGCGTCCATCCGATCCCGGGTGTGTCGTCCGCCCAGGTACGAGTGTCGTCCATCTGTGTACGCGTGTCGTCCGGCCAGGTACGCGCGATGTTCCGCCGGGTACCAGAATTCGCCAACGGCCCGGCTTTCGCGAGAGCGCTTAGGCCGCGTGGCCGCCGTCTACAGACAAAGTCGCCCCCGTGACGTAGGCGCTTTCCGCGCTTGCCAAGAAGGACACCGTGGCCGCGACCTCGGCAGGCTCGCCGTAGCGGCCGAGTGCCGTCATGCTGCCCTGGTCAGCGGCGTACGGGCCGTCGGCCGGGTTCATGTCGGTGTCGGTAGGGCCGGGGTGCACCAGGTTGACCGTGATGCGGCGCCCGCCGAGTTCCCTGGCGAGTGCCTTGGTCAGGCCGATCGCCGCGGCCTTGCTGGTCGCGTACAAAGCCATGCCCGGGCCTGGCACACGGTCCGAGACGCAGCTGCCGATCGTGATGACCCTGCCGCCGTCACGCAGTTCCCTCGCCGCCGCCTGGGTCGCCACGAACACGCCACGCACGTTGACGGCCAGCACCCGGTCGACATCGTCGAGCGCGGTTTCGTCGAAGGCACCGACAAAGCCGACGCCCGCGTTGTTGACGAGAATGTCCAGACCGCCGTACTCGGCGACGACCGCGTCCACCGCGGCGGTGACCGCCACGGCATCGGCGCTGTCGGCCTGGATCGCGAGCGCGCGGCGACCGAGTTGCTTGATGCGATCGACGATGCCCGCGGCCAGTTCGGCGTTGTGCTGATAGGTGAAAGCCACGTCAGCGCCGTCCTCGGCGAGACGTAACGCGACGGCCGCCCCGATGCCGCGGCTACCGCCGGTCACCAATGCAACTTTGCCGTCGAGTGCCATGAGAGTTCTCCGTTCGATGGAGCGGTTTTCCTTACCGCTCCATCGAATCGTGGCGAGAGCCCTGGTGCTGGCGGCTTTCGGCCGTCACAGCACGATGTTGACCAACCGGCCCGGCACGACGATCACCTTGCGCGGCGCGCCACCGTCCAGCAGCGCGGCGATCTTCTCCTCGGCGAGCGCGGCCGCCTGGACGGCGTCCTTGCCCGCGTCGGCCGGCACGACTACGCGCGAGCGCACCTTGCCGTTGACCTGGATCGGGTATTCGACCGTGTCCTCGACCAGATACTTCTCGTCCACCACCGGGAACGGACCCTGCACCAGCGAATCCGCGTGGCCCAGGCGCTGCCACAGCTCTTCCGAGATGTGCGGAGCCAGCGGCGCCAGCATCAGCACCAGCGGCTCGGCCAGTTCACGCGGGACCGCGTCAGCGGAACCATAGGTCTTGGTCAGGTGGTTGTTCAGCTCGATCAACTTCGCGCCCGCCGTGTTGAACCGCAGCTCCGCGTAGTCCTCGCGGACGCCCGCGATGGTCTTGTGCAGAATCTTGCGGTCCGCTTCGGACGCGTCCACAGTGGACACCCGCAGCTCGCCGGTGTTCTCGTCGACGACCAGTCGCCACAGCCGCTGCAGGAATCGTTGCGAGCCAACGACATCCTTGGTCGCCCACGGCCGCGACACATCCAGCGGGCCCATCGACATCTCGTAGAAGCGGAAGGTGTCGGCGCCGTACGACTCGCACATCTCGTCAGGGGTGACGACGTTGCGCTCGGTCTTGCCCATCTTCCCGTACTGCTGGAAGACCTCTTCGCCCTCGTAGAAGAACTTGCCGTCCTTCTCGACGACCTCTTCGGCGGGCACGAACACGTCGCGCGCGTCCTTGTACGCGTAGGCCTGGACGTAGCCCTGGTTGAACAGCCTGCGGTACGGCTCCTTCGCCGACAGGTGCCCCAGGTCGAACAGCACCTTCTGCCAGAAGCGCGAGTACAGCAGGTGCAGCACCGCGTGCTCGACGCCGCCGACGTACAGGTCGGTGCCCCCGGGGTCGTCGACGCCGTGCTCGGCGGGCCGAGGACCGGACCAGTACTCCTCGTTCTCCGGCGCCACGAACACCTCGGTGTTCGTCGGGTCGATGTAGCGCAGCTGGTACCAGCACGAACCCGCCCAGTTGGGCATGGTGTTGGTGTCGCGGCGGTACGTCTTCGGCCCGTCGCCCAGGTCCAGCTCGACCTCGACCCACTCGGTCGCGCGCGCCAGCGGCGGCGACGGCTCGGAGTCGGCGTTGTCCGGCTCGAAGGTGATGGGGGTGTAGTCGTCGATCTCGGGCAGCACCACCGGCAGCATGCTGTCCGGCAGTGCGTGGACCTGGCCGTCCTCGTCGTAGACGACCGGGAACGGCTCGCCCCAGTAGCGCTGGCGGGAGAACAGCCAGTCGCGCAGCTTGTACTGGATGGTGCCGCGGCCGCTGCCGTGCTCCTCCAGCCAGCCGATGATGGTCTTCTTGGCCTCGTCGATGGCCATGCCGTCCAGGAAGCCCGAATTGATCGCGGGTCCGTCGCCGGTGAACGCCTTGCCGTCGAAACCTTCCGTCGGCTGGACCGTGCGGATGATCTCCAGGCCGAACTTCTCGGCGAACTCCCAGTCGCGGCCGTCCTGGCCAGGCACGGCCATGATCGCGCCGGTGCCGTAGCCCATCAGCACGTAGTCGGCGACGAAGACCGGGATCTCCTTGCCGTTGACCGGGTTCACCGCGTAGGAGCCGGTGAAGACGCCGGTCTTCTCCTTGTTCTCCTGGCGGTCCAGCTCGGACTTGCGCGACGCCGCCTGCCGGTACGCGGCAATGGCCTCGGCCGGGTTCGCGGCGTCACCGGTCCACCGCGCGTCGACACCCTCGGGCCACGTCGCCGCGGTCAGGGTGTCGACCAGCGGGTTCTCCGGGGCCAGCACCATGTAGGTGGCGCCGAACAGCGTGTCGGGACGGGTCGTGAAGACCTCGATCTCCGACTCGCCAGACTTGAAGCTCACCCGCGCGCCGTGCGAGCGGCCGATCCAGTTCCGCTGCATGGCCTTGACCTTCTCGGGCCAGTCCAGCAGGTCCAGGTCGTCGACCAGCCTGTCCGCGTACGCGGTGATCCGCATCTTCCACTGGCGCAGGTTGCGCCGGAAGACCGGGAAGTTGCCGCGCTCGCTGCGGCCGTCGGCGGTGACCTCTTCGTTCGACAGCACCGTGCCCAGACCGGGGCACCAGTTCACCGGCGCCGAGGAGATGTAGACCAGGCGGTGGGAGTCGATGATCTCGCGCTGCTCGGCGCGGGTCAGCTCACACCAGTTACGGCCGTCCGGCGTACGGCGCTTGTCCTGCGCGTACTCGGTCTCCAGCTCGATGATCGGGCGGGCCTTGGCCAGCTTCTCGTCGTAGTAGGAGTTGAAGATCTGCAGGAAGATCCACTGCGTCCAGCGGTAGTACTCGGGGTCCGAGGTACGGATGCGGCGGCGGTCGTCGTGACCCAGTCCCAGGCGGCGCAGCTGGCGCAGGTAGTTCTGGACGTTGTCCTCGGTGGTCTTCGCCGGGTGCTGCCCGGTGCGCAGCGCGTACTGCTCCGCGGGCAGGCCGAACGCGTCGAAGCCCATCGTGTGCAGCACGTTGCGCCCGATCATCCGGTGGTACCGGGCGTAGACGTCGGTGCTGATGAAGCCCAGCGGGTGCCCGACGTGCAGGCCGGCGCCGGACGGGTACGGGAACATGTCCTGCACGAACAGCTTGTCCGAGGGGACCAGCGCGTCCTCTTCGGCGAGCGGCCCGACCGGGTTCGGCGCGTGGTACGTGCCGTGGTCGGCCCAGTAGTCCTGCCAGCGCTGCTCGATGCGCCCCGCCAGCTCCGCCGTATAGCGGTGCTCGGGGGCTGCGCTCGTCTCGCCGGTGGCCTCAGTCATCGCCCTATTCCTCCGTGTCGAACTCCAGAAACAACTCGACCCCCCAGCCCAGAGGGCGTGAGGGGTCGCCGCGCTGATCCGTGTGGCGGACTCAGCGCGGCAGGCTAAGGAGCAGCCGAGCCGTATTCATGGGTTTCATGGTAACTGCCTGGTCCAAGCCCTTTGTCAGCGGACCGCGAGCGCGAAGATCTGGGTCACCTGGGTGGCCGAGAAATTGTTGTCGCTGACCAGCACGAGTGTGCGCTCACCGGTAGGCAGGCGCGGGCCCCAGGTGATCCCCTCGACGTTGTCCACAGTAGACAAGCCGACGTCGGCGAGATCGGCGATCAAGCGCTTCTTCACGGGTTTCACCGACTTGGCGTCGGCCAGCGAGGCCACGTTCACCACATTGGTGGCACCCTTGGTGTCGAACTCGAAGATCCGGATCTTGTTGCCGACCCCGGTGACGAACGAGCGCTCGAGCGCCAGGAACTTCGTCGGGTCGAACGGGTCGGCCGCCAGCAACGACGAGATACCCGTGGTCGCGAAGCCACCGGCCGGGTTCGGCGAGGCGAAGACCTTCTCCTCGGGGTACGCGTACTGGGCGAGCACCGGGCCGAACCGGCTCTGCACGGTGATGCGGTCCAACGCGCCGTGCTCGGTGTTCGCGTCGGGGCCGTCCTGCAGCAGCGGGCCCTCGTTCGACGAGACCACGAGCGAGCCGCAGGCCGCGAAGGTCAGGCCTTCGAGCACCAGGTTCTGCCGGGGACCGGCGGCGGCCGTCATCTTCTCGCTCGGAAGGATCGGCAGGTCACGGACATATTCGCCGTCTCGGCGCGCCTCGCGGATGGACGGGTCGATCAACGTGGTCGCGGTCCGCTCACCCTCCTGTGACCAGAAGTAGTGCCCGGTCCACGGGTCGACCCGCAGCTCCTCGGGGTCGATGGTCTGCTCGTTCTGCGGCAGCTTCGGGTCGTTCTGGGCCAGCGGCGGGTACGTCTTGCCGTCGGGCCGCAGGAGCGGGTGGGTGCCGGTAAAGGTGACCGGCGACACACCATGCGCGTCGACCTTGAACTTCGCCGAGTAGAAGCGCGCGGGGTTGATGGCGGATCGGTCGTCGGCGATGAACACGTACTCGCCGGTGCGCTCGTCGAAGTCGATGCTGGACAGGCCACCCACGGTGGTGCCTTGGAACTGCAGTGCGTTCGGCACGATCTGTTCGCCGAGCAGGCGAACTTTGCCGACGGCTTCGGCGGGAACACTCGAAAGGCTGAGGGCGATTGACCCGATCAGCGCAGCGGTGAATACACGACGTGACATGGTCTGTAGCACAGTCGGTCAGGGTATCCAGCAGGTTGCCAAGACGTCACGCTTATCCTCGAAGAGTGTTCGTACTCGCGCTGGTCCCGATACTGCTGGGTCTCCTCGTCGCCTGGGGAGGTTTCCTCGGCTGGCGGGAGAAGCTGCCCCGCGACCGCGGCGCCGGGTTGCGCACCGCGGCGACCATGGCGAGCGACGAGGCCTTCCGCCTCGGCAACAAGGTCGCCGGGCTCCCGACACTGGCAGGCGGCCTGGTCGCCGTGCTCGCCGGCGTCGGCGGCCTGCTCTCGCCGACCACGGGCGGCACCGTGCTCGCAGTGGTCATCGGCCTGGCCGGGCTGGTCGCGCTGCTCATCGGCGGCGCCGCGCTCGGCACCAAGGCCGCATCGACCGTCCCCGCGCCCGAGCCGGCCACACCGGCAGGCTGCAGCGGCTGCGCGTGCGGTGCGGGTGGCTGTGGCGTCCTTCAGAAGACCGCCGAGGCCTAGTTCCGCTGCAGGTCACCCGGGTGGGTGGCCAGCAAGGCGGTCGGGATGCCCTGCCGTCTCAGCACCTGACCCCACAGATCCTTGTGCGGTGAGGCGAGGACGTCGCTGGGCAACGCGGGCACGATGACCCAGTCGTCGCGATCGATCTCGCCGGCGAGCTGCCCGGAGTCCCACCCGGCGTACCCGGCGAAAACCCGGACCCCGCGCACCTTGGGCAGCAGCTCCTCGGGATCGGTGTCGAGATCCACCAGCGCGACCGGCCCACGGACGGCGATCACCCCAGGCACGGTCGCGGCCGTCTCACCGGTACGCAGCGCTGCCAGGCACAACGCGGTCTTCTTCTCGACCGGTCCGCCCACGAACACGGACTGCGGCTCGGCCACATGCCTGCCCCAATTGGGCAGCACATCGTCGACCGGCACGTCACTCGGCCGGTTGAGCACCACACCGAGGGTGCCCTCGTCGCGGTGATCGATGACGAACACGACCGTCCGCCGGAAGTTGGGGTCGAACATCGTGGGGGCGGCGACCAGGAGTGTTCCCGGTTCAACCTCGGCGTCCGCTGGCACGCCGCCCATGATCCCACCGTCGGCAACAGAAAGTCTTCGGCCTAGGGAACAACAGACCCAGATGCCTCGTTAGACACACTGGTCGGTGCACTCCGTGTCCCCCGGGCTCACTGAAGAACCGCCTTTGTGGAATACCAGTCCGGCTGGAGCCACACTGCGCATAGCCGCCGTGAGGCGACCGAGTGCATCGACCACTTCTCGGCTTTCGTCCGACCTCTACCCTCTTGGGTGTGACGACGAGCGCGCGAGCGGCTACTCCGGACCGGATAGGCCCGAAGGCGCTGATGCGCGACCCCGAGTTCCGGCGGCTGCTCTACACGCGGTTCGCCGTGCAGTGGGCTGTGGGGATGTATCGGGCCGGGCTCGCCGGGGCCGTCCTGTTCAATCCGGAACGGGAGACCGATCCGCTGGCCATCGCGGGTGGGTTCGCCGCGCTGCTGTTGCCCTATTCGCTGGTGGGACCGTTCGCCGGGGCGTTGCTGGATCGGTGGGACCGGCGGCGGGTGCTGATGTTCGCGAACCTGTTGCACGCGGTCGCGATCGTGGTGTCGGCCGCTTCGGTCGGGTTCGGGGCTTCTTCGGTGGCGTTATTCGCCTTGGCTCTCTGTGCCGAGGGGATCTCGCGGTTCATCGGGTCGGGGCTTTCCGCTTCGCTGCCGCATGTCGTGCCGGACGGCGCGATCGTGAGCGCGAACGCTTTCGCCACCACACTCGGTTCGGTGGTCGCGGTGCTCGGCGGTGGTTGTGCGATCGGGTTGCGTGCGCTGTTCGGGTCCGATGACGCCGGATCGGCCATCACCACGGCGTTCGCGGCGCTCGGTGTGCTGCTCGCCGCCGCCATCGCCACCCGGTTCGCCCGCGGTGTGCTCGGTCCGTCCATTGTGGATGAACCGGCCAGTGCCGTGCTGGCGGTCGCCAGGGGATTGGCCGATGGGGCGCGGGCTGCGGTGCGGGCGCCGAGTGTGACCGCCGGGTTCATCGCGTTGTTCGCGCATCGGGCTTCGTTCGGTGCGTCGCTGCTGGTGACGGTGCTGCTCATGCGGAACTCGTTCACCGATCACGGCATTTTCCGTGCGGGCTTGCCAGGGCTGGGGCAGATGGCCGCGCTGGCCGGAGCCGGGATCTTGATCGCCGGGCTGCTCACCGCACGGTTCATCGCCAAGTTCGGCAGGCGCAAGGTGGTGGTCGGCGCGCTGATCCTCGCCGCGCTGGCGCAGGCTGGGCTCGGGCTGCCGATGGAGTTGCCGACGGTGCTGCTCGCGTCGTTCGTGATCACCGGGGCCGGGCAGATGCTCAAGCTGGGTGTCGATTCGTCGATCCAGTCCGACGTCGGCGACGAGTCACGCGGGCGCGTGTTCGCGTTGTACGACACGCTCTTCAACATCACCCAGGTGGCGGCTGTGTCCGTCGCCGCTTTGGTCGTACCGGCGGATGGTCACTCGGCCGGGCTTTTGCTGGCTGCGACGGCGTTTTACCTGCTGGGAGCGATGGGGTACCTGATAGCCGTGCGGCGCACCCCATTCGCAAGTGCAAGCGATCCCGTCTGATCGACGGAACGGTGAGTGAGGTAAAGCTGCTGCCATTAGGGTGAAGCACACCTCATTCAGCAGAGCGATGACTTCGGGGAGTTCGCGTGACGACGCCTGGCGATGACCGTGCGCGGTTGGAAGCACGGAACGCCGCCATGAAGGACACGGTCGACTCGCTGCTCGAACAGTTCACCAAGCAGACCGAACAGCTCCGCGAGGCGCAGACCACGGCGTCGCAGCTGTCGGCTCAGGTGACCTCGCCAGACGGCCTTGTCAAAGCCACCATCGACTCCAGTGGCTCGCTCGCACAGCTCAGCTTCGCGCCACAGACCTTCGAGCGCACCAACCCCGTGCAGCTGGCGAACACCGTGCTCACCCTGGTCCGCCAGGGCAGCCTGCAGGTGAAGCAGCAGGTCGCGGACCTGATGGCGCCGATCACCGGCGACCTGCCCGACCTCGCCGACATGATCGAAGGCGCACCGTCGCTCGAAGGCCTGTTGCCGCCGATGCCGACGTTCCTCGAGCAGGACGTGCCACCGCCTGCGCCCCCGCGTCCCGAGTCGCTCGAGGATCCCGACGCCGGTTCGATCCTGCGCGGCGCCAGTGAGACAACGCCGCCGCCGGCCCCACCGCGCCCGGCGCCGATGCCCGCGCCCAAACCGGCACCGCAGCGCCGATCCCGGCCGCAGCCCGCCGAAGAGGACGAAGAGCCGCCATCGAGCTGGCTTCGGGGCGGTAACTGATGCCGAACGGTGGGGGTACCGGCGGCTCAGGAGGATTCACCGCCGAACCGGACGCGGTGATGGTCGCCGCCAAAGGCTTTCTCAACGCCGCCGACCAGCTCGAAGAGGCGACCAAGGCGTTGCAGAGCGCGCTCGCCGCGCAGGGCGAATGCTGGGGAGACGACGACTCCGGCAAGGAGTTCGCCAAGGATTACGTGCCTGGCGCGGAAGGCGGCGTGGAGGGCTTCGGCTCGCTCGTCGAAGGCCTGCGCGGCATGCACCAGAATGTCGACACGGCCATGCGGAGCATCACCGGCGCCGAGGACATCGCCCACACCGCCTTCAAAAAGGGGCGATAGCGCGTGGGTATGGAGATGCCCGACGAGGTCAAATGGCTGCTGCCGATCGTCGTCGGCGAGAGCTGGCCCGAGGGTGACGAAGACAAGCTGCGTGAGCTCGCGAAGGCGTGGCATTCGGCGTCCGACGCGCTGAGCCCGGTCGCCCAGATGGGCTCGACCGCGGCCAAGGACATCCTCGCGAACTGGACAGGGGACAGCGCGCAGGCGTTCGGCGAGCAGTGGAAGAAGTTCGTCGACGGCGACGAGGCCTACTTCAAGTCACTGGGCGACGCCGCGAAGGCACTCGGCGACTCGTGTGACCAGACGGCACTCGACGTCGAGTACACGAAGTACATGATCATCATCTCACTGATCATCCTGGCCGCGCAGATCGTCGCGATGATCGCGGCGGCCGCGCCGAGTTTCGGCACCTCGACGGCCGGTATCCCGATCGCGCAGGCCGCCACGCGCGTCACCGTCCAGATGCTGTTCCGCCAGCTCATGCAGAAGGTGGCGCAGCAGGGTTTCAAGATGGTGGCCAAGGAGCTGCTCGAGAAGTTCCTCAAAGAGGGCCTCAAGAAGATCGCCAAAGAGGTCGCGGTCAACGTCGCCATGAACGTGGGGATGGACGCCGGGATCCAGGGCCTGCAGATGGCCAAGGGCGACCGCAAGGAATGGGACTGGAGCAAGACCAAGGACGGCGCCATCAGTGGCGCGGTCGGCGGGGTCATCGGCGCGGGCACCGGCAGTGTCAGCAAGGCGATGCGCGGTGAGGACGGCTTCGGCATCGCCGGGCAGGCCGTGAAGGGCGCCGTCGAAGGCGCTGGCGAGACGATCGGCACCGCGGCGGTCACCGGCAAGCTCGGCGAACTCAAGCTGAGCGACATCGCGATGGGTGCGTCCGGCGGCGCGGTCGGCGGTGGCGTCGACGGGGCGAAGGACCACTTCAAGTCGGTGAACTCGCCCGACGCGCCGCATGTGAACTCGCCTGATGGGCCGGATTCCTCGCCGGATCCCGCCGGACGGACGGCCAACGGTGATTCCAACCAGCCGAGCCGGACGCCCGATTCGCAGGGCGGGGACTCGTCGAGCCGGACCCCGGATTCCGGCAGTTCGTCGAGCCGGACCCCGGATTCCGGAAGCTCAGCGAGCCGAACCCCGGATTCGACGGGCGATCCGGCCGCGCGGAGCGGTGATTCGCCCAGCCGTGGCTCGGATTCGTCCAGCCACAGCTCGGAGCCCTCGCGCAGTGGGGATTCGCCGTCGCAGCGATCGGCCGAACCCGCGTCGCAGCGCAGCGAAACGCCGCAAGGCGAGTCAGGGCCGCAACATCGGAGTGCCGAGCCGGACCGGGTGTCGCAGTCTTCGACGCAGGCGCCCGAACGTCCGGCAGACGCCCCGGCTCCGGACGCTCAGCGTTCGGCGGGTCCGCCGCCTCAGCATGCCCCGGATGGTGGGCAGCAGCAGCCTGCCGCTGCCCAGAACGGCTCGCCCGCCTCGGGTCCCGCGCCCGCGCAGACCGGCGCGCCCGCTTCCAGCCCCGCTCCGGTTTCGGGTGGGCACAGCCCGTCAAGTGGCGGTCCCGCGCCGGTTTCCGGCGGCAGTAGCCCTTCGACTGGTGGGCCTGCTCCGGTTTCGAGCGGCGGTAGCCCCGGTGGGCACAGCCCGGTTTCGAGCGGTGGGCAAGGCCCGGCACCTGTTGCGAACGGGCCCGCGCCCGTTTCCCACAACAGCAGCCCCGGATACGGCGCAGCGCCGCAACACACTCCGTCCAGTGGCGGACCCGCACCTGCCTCCGGCGGCTATGGCATGGCGCCGCCGCCCGGTGGTTTCGGTCCCGGCGGTGGTGGGAACCGGCAGCAGCACAACGAGTCCGTCCAAGCGGCCGGGCTCGCCTCGAACACTCCGCCGCCGCCGAACGCCATCCAGCCGATGGGTGGGTTCCAGCAGCACCAGGCGCCGCCGCCACCACAGGCGCCGCAAGCACCCGCACCGCCGATGGGCGGAGGCGGCGCGCCGCGCGGTCCGATGCCGCCGCGTCAGCCGGCGCCACCGCCGCCCCCTCGGCAGATGCCGCCGCCGCAGGACCCGCGTCGTGGCAACTACGCCCAGCCGGATCCGCGCCAGCAGCGCCCGATGCCGCCGCAACGCGGTCCGGTGCCTCCGCCGCCGCCACCTCCCCGTGGCCCCGGCGGTTATCCGCCGCGCCCGCCGCAGGGTTTCCAGCCGCCGCCTCCTCCGCAGCAACCGCGTCCGCCGATGCCGCCCGGGCAGGGCCGTGGGCCGATGCCGCCGCAGCCGCCGCAGCGTGGCCCGATGCCGCCGCCGGTTTTCGAACGGCCAGGTCAACGGCCTGGTCCGGCGTTCCCTGGCTATCGAGGCGACCTCAACGAGCCGCCCGCACCGACGCGCCACGACGCGCCGCCGCAGCAGCACCAGACCCCGCCGCGGGTGGAAGAGCCCACGCCTCAGCGTCGGGACGAGCCTGCCGCTCCGCGTCACGAGGAGCAGGCGGCTCCGCCGCGCGCCGAGGAAAACGTCACGCGCCACGAAGAACCGGCCGCGAAGCACGAAGAACCCACACGCCAAGAGCCGGAGACCCGGCACGAGGAACCCGCACGCCAGGAACCCGAGGCCACCCGGCACGAGGAACCCGCGCGGCAGGAACCGGAAAACGCCAAACACGAGGAGCCCGAGCACCAAGAATCCGATGGCACCACCCGTGAGGTGATCACGGACGAGGAACCCCCGTGGCCGGACCGGACGCCGGAAGATGCCGCGCGCCTGGTGCGGGACCGGATCCACCCCGACGAGGCGTACGTCGGCAACGACAAGTTCCACACGGAGAACCCGGACGACATCAAGTCGATCCGCGACACCCACATGGAACAGGACCTGCGCGGCCAGGAACTCCGCCACGAGGAGATCTACCGCCAGGCGATCGACATCCGTAATCGCGTCGACGCGTTCGGGAGCATGTCCGACAACGGCGCCTACGCCGTGCGGACCTATACGCACCACGAGGTCTTCGCGAACCTCAACGCCGCGTTGCGCGAAGGCAGGCTGACGGCCGAACTCGTCGCGCAGGCTCGCGCGATCATCAGCGGGCTCAACGAGCTGCCGCCGTATGAGGGCGAGACCGTCCGCACGATGAACTTCCACGGCGACAAGGCGGCCGCGAAGCTCGCGTCCGACCACTTCAGGGTGGGCCAGGTCACCGTCGAGCACAGTTTCGCGAGCTCGTCGAAGGTGGACGAGCACCACCAGAACAGCGCGTTCGACGGCGAAGTCGAGGTGCGGGTCAAGTCGAAGACCGGCCGCGAGATCGACGGGATCGCCGCCAAGGCCAACGAGCGCGAGGTGCTCTACAAGCCGGGCACCCAGCTGCTGGTGACCAAGAAGGAATTCATCAAGAACGCCGACGGCGAGGTCATCCGGACGATCATCCACGCCGAGGAGATCGACCACACCCACCCGAAGTGGGTCGCTCCGGAAGAGGCGCAGCAGCGGATCGCCGAGCGGCGCGAGCAGTCGGCGGCGGCCGAAGGCACGTCCAATGTCTCTTCGAGGCTGGAAACCGTCCGCACGGACGGCCAGGAGGGCGTCCAGTCCACGCACGTCGAAACCGAGCAGGACCGCGAAAACGCCCGGCAGATGGAGGCCTACCGGCAGTCGCTGCAGAAGCCGGAGGCCGGCTGGTCGGCGCTCAACAACCGGACCGACCCGCCCGGCATCCACGCCGAGAGCGCGCAGAGCACCCACCAGCAGGTCCGCTTCCTGCACGAGCGGCTGCCCGAGGTCGAGGGCATCAACCGCAACCACTGGGGCACCGGCGACGCGGCGAACGGCCACAAGACCAACAGCGCCGAGTCGGTGCTGGCGCTGGAACAGCGGCTCAACGGCGACAACCCGCACGCCGTGGCGAACGCCAACGAGCACCCCGGCGACCCGCACTGGCAGCGCGACATGGTCCGCGGGCAGGTCGGCGGCGACTGGGCTGGGCACGACAGCTTCCACAGCGCGCTCGGCGAGATGGCGGGCAAGCCGATCGACTCACGCGCGATCATCGCGTTCGAGTCCGGCCAGCCGCCGCAGACGCACATGGTCACGGCGGTCACCACCGAGCACGGTGTCGCGGTCGTCGACCCGATGCGCAACCGGCTCGCCGAGCTGCCTGCCGACGCCTCGAACATCAGCGTGCTGCCGACGCACGACCCGGCCGCGGTCAAGCCGGACACCGCGCCGCGCTCGGCCGATCTCGGTGGCTCCAACCGGATCACGGAACTTCTCGGCAACAACGAGAACCGCTCGCCCGCGACGGCCGAAGCACCGTCCGGCCTGCAGGATCGCCTCGGTGGCCGCGTCGAATCCGACGCACCGGCCCCGGTCGAGAAGGCACACGACTTCAGCGACCGGCTCGACGGCAAGGCCACCGAACATCCCGGCGGCTACGGCGCCGAAACCTCGGCGGACGCGCTGGCCGACGGCGGCGCGACCGGCCACCACGATTGGTCGCCGCTGGCACAGGCGACCAATCCGCCGAGCGAGCCTGCCATCCACGCGGGCACGGCGAACCAGCAGCAGGCGGCCAACTACGTCGCGCAGCGCCACCCCGAACTGCGTGCGGTCAACCCGCATTTCTACGACCCGAACGCGTTCAACGACGGCTACCAGACCAACTGCACGCGCGGCGTGGTCGCCTACGCCAAGCGGCTGCTCGGCCTCGACGCGACCGCCGAGCCGATCCTCCCGCACGAGATGGCCACGAAGGGCACGCTGGAGCACGTCCAGCAGCAGCTCGGCGGGGAATGGCAGTCGCACAGCGACTACGACAGCGTCATCCGCACCATGCGCGACGAGCCGATCGGCTCGCACGCGGTGGTCGGCGTGCTCTACCAGACACCGGACGGCCAGACGTTCGGTCACGTCGCGATGGCGGTGCACACCGACGAAGGCGTGGCGTTCATCGACCCGCAGTCCGGGACGCTGATGAACCTGCCGCATCCGCCGGTCAAGCTCGACCTGCTGCCGTTCGGCTCGCTGGAGCACTCGAACGGCGCGGCGTCGCCGAGCAAGACGCACGACCAGCCGGTGGCTTCGGCGGACGGCTCGCACGCCGTGCCGAAGGAAGACGCACTGCCGTCGCACGACAAGACGGCCGAGCAGCCGAAGGTCGACCTCACGAAGTCGCACGACGACACCACGACGACGACGACGCACGAGGATGCCCGCCCGGCCGACCCCCGCGTGGAATTCGCGAAGCCGCGCGAGGACGCCCCGGCAGTCACCCGCGAGGAAGCACGGCCCGCCGAGACCGCACGGCCGGTGGATCCGCGCATCGAGTTCGCGAAACCGCGTGAGGACGCGCCATCGGTCACGCGCGAAGACGCACGACCAGCCGACCCACGGGTGGAATTCGCCAAGCCGCGCGAAGAGACGCCCACCGCGACGCGGGAAGACGCACGCCCGGCCGACCCGCGAGCCGAATTCGCGAAGCCCCGTGAGGACGCCCCGGCGGTCACCCGCGAAGAACCGCGGCACGCGACGCCGCGCGAGGAAACGCTGACCGCCACGCGACAAGATCCCCGCGTCGAGTTCGCCAAGCCGCGCGACGAAACCACCTCGCAGCACACGACACCCGAGCGGCCCGCCGACCCGCGGATCGAGTTCGCCAAACCACGCGAGGACGTCCGGCCCGAGTCGGCTCCAAGGCATGAAGACCAGCCGGCCTCGCAGCAGCGTCCGGCCGATCCGAGGGTCGAGTTCGCCAAGCCCCGCGAGGAACCGGCCTACGACGTCCGCCCGTCGCGGATCGGCCCCGACGGCAGGCCGGTGCCGACCGTCTCGCACACCCCCGAGTCGCCCTACGGTGCGCACGAGCCCAACCACCAGCGGGAATGGCCGCACGATCCCGAGTCCGACCGTCCGCTGAACGAGCGCGACATGGAGTTCCTCGGCCTGACCGACGACCAGATCGAGCAGTGGCGCAACGGCGAAGCGCCGCTCGGGATGACGCCGGAGCAGTTCCGGGACTTCCAGTCGAGCCTGGCCGATGTGCTCGCGCCGTTCGGGATCCGGCCGGAGGACGCGCTCGTCCAGATCGTCGGGTCCGCGGTGCGTGGCTGTTCCGGCTGGACCAAGCGGATGGACAACATCGAGCACACCCCGGAAAGCCGTCAGCGGCTGGCCGAGTGGCTCGGTGACGACGAAGGCCCGGTGCGCAGGCCGTTCGACGTGATGAACAAGCTCGGCCTCGGCAAGCCGAGCGACTACGACGTGTCGTTCCACTCGGACCGCATGGTCGAGATCGCCAGGCAGCACTGGCGGTCAGAGGGCAGCCCCGGCGAGTTCTCGCACAAGCACGGTTTCGTGGACAAGAAGATCTTCCACGACGCGTTCCGCGAGCTCGACGAGTGGACGAAGCACTGGGAGGAGCAGCTCGGCCGCAAGGTCGGCGTGCGACTCTTCGGGCTCGAAGAAGAGCCGATGCAACGCCGTTCGCCGAACAGTTCCAGCACAGACGACGCGTGGCGGCTCGACCTGTCGACCGGCGAACACCACACGCCGCACCAGCCGGATCTGCGTGCCTGGCCGACCGATCCCGTGAGCGGGTACCGGCTCCAGCCGCGTGACATGGAGTTCCTCGGGTACACCGAAGAGCAGGTCGAGAACTGGCGTTCCGGCGCGGCGCCGATGGGCATGACGCCGGAGCAGTTCCACGAGTTCAAGGCGAGCCTGCACGAGGCGATGCGCGCGGACGGTATCGCGATCGATGCCTCCGACGTGCGGCTCAAGGGTTCCGGCGTCAACTTCTTCTCCAACAAGCGCAAGGAATTGCCTTCGCTGGAGCAGCTCGACGCGGAGAATCCCGAGGCCTCCGCACGCATGCGCGAGTGGCTCGGCGAGGACGCGCACCGCCCGCAGGCGCGGCCGTTCGACTCGATGCACAAGCTCGGCCTCGATCCCGATCCGAGCGACTTCGACATCCAGATCCGTTCGGACGAGATGTCCCAGCGCGCCCGCGAGCGGTTCGAGACCGATCCGCCGGAAGGCGTCGCGGCGCTCACCCACCCGAAGTACCGGTTCATCGACAAGGCGTTGATGAACGAGGTGTTCCCGCACCTGGCCGACTGGGTCGAGCGCTGGGAAGGCGAGCTGGGCCGCGAGGTCGCGCCCGCGTTGTTCGGGCTGGACGGCGAGCCGCGGCAGGACAGCTTCGACGACCCCGAGCGCGCGAAACGTGGCTGGCCGATCGCTGGTCTCGACGCGCCGCCGGAGCACGGCGGCTACGGGATGGCTCACGAGCCGGCCGACCTGTCCGACCACCCGCGGCTCGACCCGGAGTCGCCGGTCGTCACCGAGGCGCCCGAATCCCCGCCGGTCCCGCCGAAGGAAGAGGTCGCCGACCCGGTCGTCGACGACAACGGCTGGCACTGGAAGGGCCTGACGCTCGACGTCGAGACCAACGCGACGGTCGACGCGTTCATCCCGCGGTTCGCCGAGGCCGCGCACCGCGAGGACGGCGTGCTCTCGAACATCAAGAGCATCGAGGCCGCCATCCCCGGCGCGCAGCTCGAAGGCCTGAAGTACGAGCTCAAGGGCGACGACCGGCTCAAGCAGAAGGTCGCGGAAGTCCTGGCGCGGAACCCGGATCAGGACCCGGCTGCCGTGCTGCGCAAGGTGCCAGACGGCATCCGCTACACCTATTGCTTCGACACCGCGAACTACGCGGCTGGCGCGCAGCAGGCCGACGCCATGCTGCGGGCAGCCGGGTACGAGCCGGTGGAGGTCAAGAACTCCTGGCTGAATCCCGATAAGCCTTATCAAGGCATCAACACGCGCTGGCGTGACCCGGCATCGGGCCTGCAGTTCGAGGTCCAGTACCACACGCCGGAGAGCTGGTATGTGAAGAGCGAGACGCACGACGCGTACGAACACGCCAACAACCAGCTCATCTCGGCGGAGCAGCGGCAGGCGTGGGACGACTTCCAGAAGGAGTGGTTCGACCTGATCGAGGTGCCGGAAGGCGTAGAGGAGATCCCGAATGCCAAGTACTGAGATCTCGTATTACGCACTCGCCGACACCGGGTACGAGCGGGGACCGGCGGGCTTGATCCGCCGCCGCCCCGCCGAGTCCGGTCATGTCGACGAGGTGTTCCACGCGAACGGCACCTGGCACCCGACCGACCTGGTCAGCAAGTACTACCTGACCGACCGGGTCGACGAAGATCTCGTGCTCATCACGCCGGACGAAGCCGACGCGGTACTGGCCTGGTTCGGCGACCGCTCCACCCCGCCGCCACTGGTCGGTGGCGAAGCACTGCGGCGTGCCTGGCAGGTTCGGCTCAGCGAGGACGTGCCGTTCGAGGCGCTGCGTGAGCGCCTCGGTCTTATGGCGCACGGTTCGATCGAGGACAAGCAAGAGCGCGACCCGGCGTTCAAGGTCCTCCGCAACGACGCGACGGGCCGCCAGTCGCTGAACGTCTACCGGGCGCTTCGCGGCGGTTGGACAGTGGCGCTGGAATTCCTCGGCGAAGCGCCGACGCCGGAAACCGTGGCCGAAGTCAGCGCCGAGGTGCTCTCCACCGGCTTCGCCGTCGACGAGCAGGCCGCACGCCCGCAGGGCGTCAAGCCGCCTCGAAAGCAGCTGTTCCGGCTGACCTTCACCGGCGCACTCGACCGCGCGCGGCTCAAGGCGCTGCAGCAGAAACTCCGGCTGAGCGACGACGGTGACCTCACCGACGACGAAGACACCGAGTTCGGCGAGACCTACCTGCCGCACGGCCCGGCCTACCGGCCGCAGCTCTGGCTGAGCCGCGCGGACACCGAGCGCTGGACGTTCGGCGTCTCGAACGAGGGCATCCGCCCGCCGGAGGAACACCTCCAGCAGTGGCGTGACCAGGTCACCGCGGCAGCGACCGAAGCGGGCCTGACGCCGGCCGACGAATGGCTTTCGCCTGTTCCGGCGCAGCCGACGCCGTTGCCTCCGCCGCCCGTCCGCACCGGCCCGCCCGTGGAGCGCGCCTACTACGCGACCTTCACCGGCTCGCTCACCCAAGCGCAGCTCCAGGCCATCCGCGACCGCTTCGGGCTGAGCCGCCGAGGAAAACTCGACGACGACTGGGATCAGGACTTCGGTGTGGTCACACTGCAGGACGCGGTGAAGCTGCACCTCTACCGCAAGGAGCCGGACAAGTGGTCCTTCTCCTTGACCTACCAAGGCGAACCGCCGTCGCCTGAACTGCTCGATCAAATACGCGCCGGAATCTCGGCCGCGGCGGCGGAAGCTGGACTCAGAGAATCATGACCATCACGAATCAGGCACTTTCCCCAGCTGAGCAGCGGAAACTGCTGGTGCACATCGGGAAGCTCGTCCGCGACGCCGCGCCGGAAGGCTGGGCGCGCATCGAGATCGGCTTCCGCACCATCAGCGAACACGCCGAGTTGGACGTTCGCGCCGACACCAAAACCTTCGACCTGCCCGAAAACCTCGAGGAGCTGCTCGGCGCGCTCCGGCGCGGTATGTACGAACCAGGCCGCGGCGCTTGGCTGGGCGCGAGCCTCACGCTCGAGTCGAACGGCACCTTCGCGTTCGACTTCGACCTCGACGACGAACCGGGCTGGCGCACCCAGCCCGATCCGGGGATGTACACCGAGGAGCTCACCGCGTTCCCGCGCGAGCCCGAGCACATCCCCGGCTGGTGGCGGCTCAAGGCCCGGCTGCCGCTCGGCGTCGTCTTCCGGCACGCGCGGATCGTCGACGCCTACAAAGAAGGTGAACCGCCGGTCGTCGACAGGCCGGCGCTGTCGCCGGAAGAGATCCCGCATCTGCTGGCCTACCTGGAGCGGGAGCCGTCCGTGCTCACCGGCCCGGAGCCCGGCCCCGACATCTTCGCGCCGGACGGCGAGCCCGTCCCGGAGAGCTACCAGACCGACGGCACCTGGATCTGGCACGCGTCCGTGCCGCACTACCTGCGCAAGTACGGCACGCCGCCCGATCCAGAGCTGGTCGCGCACATCCGCGAGCAGAAGTACCAGCCGCCGTACGTCGAGCAACTCGTCCGCCGCACCGCCGAGGCCGACCTGCTCGGCAAGCCGCGGCCGAAGCCGAGCCGGGGCGAGCTGGCGAAGACCGACGGTGACGTCGCGAGCGAGCTCGAAACCCTGCCCGACCCGCGGCTCGAGGACGAGGAAGTGCTCGCGGTCCTGGTGCGCAGGCTCGGCGAGCACGGTGTCTGGCCGGAGGCGTACCGGCTCGGCGCCCGCGCCGACGACACCTGGTGCCTCAACTTCACCCAGCACGGCTGGGAGGTCGCGCGCTACGCGGGCGGTGCTGCCGTCTCGCCGAGGTACTTCGAGGGAGTCGAGGACGCCGCGCAGCATCTCCTCGGCGCGTTGCTCCTGCACCCGGCTCGGATGACAGCGGGTCACGAGACCCCGCTGGAGACCGCGAAGGAACTCGGCGACTGGCCCGTCCAAGCCGTCGACGGCGAGCCGCCGTTGACACTGCTGCGCAACAAACGCCTGCTCCAGCTGGTGGCGGGCACCACGGTCGTGCGGTTCGGGGAGGAATCCGGGAACCTCGTGCATCACCCTGGAGTACGGTTCGCGACGACCTCCCTTCCGCTGGAACGGGAGCGTGTGGAGCGCGTCTACCGGCTCCAGCGCCCGCTGTACGTGATCACCGGCATCACCATCCCGTGGGCGAACATGCCCGGTGGGGCGGTGGCCTACGTGCTGCCGAAGACGATCACCGAGCATTTGGCGGACGGCAGTATCGAGGGGACTGAGTAAGTGGAACCGGCTGAGGCGGTCGCGAAGGTCGAGGAATGGCTCACCGCCGTTCACGGCCCTGGCCTGGTCCGCGCCGAGCGCGACAAGGTGATCCGCATCCCCGAGGGCTGGGTGGTGCCGTACAACAACATCGCCTATCTCGACGAGGGCCGCACCGAGAAGCAGATCTTCCCGCCGCCGTCGCTGATCGTCCGTGAGCCGAGCGGTGAGCTGCGGATCTCGCATCCGCACCCCGGTGGGCTCAGCATCCCGGCGACCATGCCGGGGCAGCAGGCGGAACGCGAGATCGTCGATCCCGAGTACTCCGCGGCCAATCTCGGCAGGCTCGGGGTTTCCGAAGCCGCGATCGCAGGCTGGGAAACCGTCGACGCTACCGGCAAGAAGGTCAGCGAGCGCTTCAACGAGAAGTACACCGTCGGCCCGAAGCGACGCGGCCACGTTCCGCCGGACAACCAGCTCGAGACGCTGCTGCAGTTCCACAACGGCGGCTGGCTCGACCGCGAGCGCTTCCTGATCGGGTTGGTCGAATGCGAGGTCTTCATCGACCTCGACCAGAGCACCGGCAAGATCCCGCCGACCAACTGGAACCCCGAGACCAGCGAGTTCCAGGTCTACACGTCGACAAAACGGCTGCCGTCGAACGCGCACGGCTACTGGCGCATCGACCCGGCGACGCTGGCCGAAGACCCGAACAAGCCGAACCTGGTGATCAACGCCGGACCTGGTTTCACGGGAAACAAAGTCAGTTTCGCCGAGCTCACGGACATCCTCGCCCGCTTCCCGCGCCGCGCCGAGCGGGTCAACGCGACCGGTTACTGCGCGGAAGCCGATCCACTGCTCACCCAGCTCGCGCAGGAAACCGCGCAGCAGATCGGTTTGCCGTCTCCCGTCGACCTGCCGCTGCGCGAAGCCGAGCAGGCGCGCGAGCGCGGTTACGAGCTGACCGTTTCGGAAACGCGCAAGATCGTCCAAGCCGCTTCGTGGATCAAACGCCTTGAGCAGCCTTACGAAGGCAAGCTCGTCAACTGGCGTGAAGTGGGCATCCGCTTCGACTTCGACGAAGAGGGCAGGGCGGTCCGCCGCGTCGAGAACTTCGGCAAGTTCCACCCCGAGGCCGGACCAGGATTCCGCTACGGCTGGCACCGGATCGTCGGCGCGTACGTCGGTTTCGCGATCGGGGAGTCGCTCGGCCTGCAAACCCAAGGCCTGGCTCCCGAGGAGATCAAGGAGCCGCTCGCCCCGAAACGGATCGGCCCGCTGACGCAGCAGCTGCTGTTCATGACCGAAGGCGCGATGCGCAGCCCGCACCGCGAAGACCCGAAGCAGCTGACCAAGCTGCCACGATCGGTCCGTAATGGACTGTTGCGCTGGCTGCACACCCAAGGCATTCCGTTCCCCAAGGCCGACGGCTGGCTCGTGAAGATCAGCAGGCTGTTCGACCAGCGTGACCCGGATCCCGCCGAGTTCGCGGCCATCCGCGCGTTCGCGACGGGCACCGCGACGCTGCCGTTGACCGGCGCTGGCGCGCTCCTCGCGGCGCTGCCTGCAGCGTTGACCCGCGGCGACGACCTGACCGGAAATCCCCGCGGCGCCGCGAAGGCGATCGCCGGGCTGACCCACCACGAGCAGGCCGATCTCGACGGCGCCGCGTATCTGGCGCACGTGTTCCAGGAAGTGCTGACGAAGGACACGTTCAGCTTCCCGATCTGGCTCGTCGGCCGCGACGTGCTCGACCCCGCGTGGCACGAACTCCGCGCGATGACCGACCAGACGCTGCCGCGATACGGCCCGACCGGGTTGCCGGCGCTCGCTCACCCGAACGCGGTCGGCGACGGCCGGAGCACGGTTTCCGTGCTGGGCCGGACCTTCGCGGCGATCGCGGGGTTCGAGAACGACCCCGAACGCGCGTTCCGCCGCTCGGTGCTGCACGACGGCCGCACCGCGCTGACCGGCGCGCTCGCCGGCGCGCTGCTGGGTGCGCGGACGGGTGTCCCCGGCCTGCCGCAGCGCTGGGTCGAGCAGCTCGAGCTGCGTGACGTCATCGAAAACCTCGCGTCGGACGCGTACTTCCACTTCGACCGTGGTTCGTCGCTGTTCCGCAAGCCCGACGAGTGGAAGCGCCGGTACCCCCGTGACTGAGCCGATTTACGACGAATTCCCGGTCGTCGACTCCGAATGGGACGCCGCCACCTTCGGGCAGGCGCCCGTGCGCGCGATCCTGCACTGGGAGCAGATCTCGCTGGACCGGCTGCCCAACGGGCCGCGCCGCGAGAACCCGGACTACGTGACCGGCCCGATGTGGCACGGCTTCCCGGCCCTGCGCACGGCCGCGGAACGGCTGCTCGCGTATCGGTCGCGCGGCTGGGTGAGTGACGAGCAGTTCGCCAAACTGCTGCCCGAGGTCGAGGTCCTCGTTGTGCCGCAACAGGACAGCGGCTTGTGGCTCTCGACGACCGGCCACATCCTGGCGTTCACGTCGTGGTCGAAACTGCCAGAGCAGATCACCAGCTGGCGTCGTGTCCAGGTGAAAGCGCTTCGTCGCGAGTTCCCCGAGCGCGGGCTGGTGCTCAACAACGGCAGCCCGTTGCTGAAAGCCGTCGTCGACGCCGCGGGGTTCGGCGAGATCTCCGGCCCGGAACGGCCGGCGGTCGACGAGTTCGCGCCGATCGTGGATCCGCGGTTCGTCGAACACTGCACGAAGCTGCGCGAGGAGTACGGCACCAACCCGATCGAGTACGTCACCAAGCACGCCAAGGAAGCCAAGCAGTACGGCTTCGAGTTCACGCTGACCGAGCTGATGGCCTACGCGCGTGGTTACGCGATCTGCGCACGGAACTGGGCCAACCGGCGCGAGGGCAAGCCGGTGACCTGGCCGGATGACCTGCGCGCCAACGGCCTGATCGAGCACTACGAGGCCGACGGCAGCTTCTTCGCGGAGCCGTGGGCGTTCGGCAAGTACTGCCGTCACAACAACGGCATGAAGTACGGCGTCCGCAGCGACAAGCTGATCGGCGCGTTCGTCGGCTTCGCGCTCGGCGAGGCGCTCGGGCTGGCCGCCGAGGCAGGCCGGTTCCCCGACGACGGCCCGCTGCGCTGGGGAGGTCTGACCAGGCAGCTGCTGGCGCAGACCGAATCCGTCATGCTCGGCTTCGACGCGAACTACCACCGCGGTGACCCGATCCCCGCATCGCTGCCACCCGCTCGCCAGGACAGCTGGCTCGCGATCGCCGCCGGTGAAACCCCGCCGGCCCCACAGGAGTTCGCCAGCCTGCTGACCACCGCGCTGGCCGCGGCGACCGCGGGCGGCGACCGGCTGACGACCAACTTCCCGATCGTGCCGGAGGTGGCCCGCGAGCTGATCGGGTCGGCGGCAGGCCCCGATCTCGCCGACAGCGTCCTGCTGCTCGCCAAGGTCCTGCACGAGCTGCTGGAGAAGCGCGACTTCTCGTATCCCTTCCACATCAAGCTGGAAGAGATCGCGGAGAAGGGCGACGCCGTCGCTAAGTCCATTGTGGACCTGCGGGCCGACCGAACGGCCGACGAGGCGCAGCTCGACGCGCTCGGCGACGGCCGTTCGCCGTCATCCGTGCTGGCCCGTGCCCTGCTCGCGGCCGCGAGACGCGACTACGACGCGCGCACCGCGTTGACACTCACGATGCACCAGTCGCCGATCGTCTGCGCGCTGGTCGGCGCGTTGCTGGGCGCGCACCTCGGCATGCCGGAGCTGCCGTCGGCCTGGGTCGATTCGCTGGAAGGCCTTGGCCTGGTGCACAACATGGCCGAGGACGCGTACTGGCACTTCGCGCACTGGGGGGCCTTCGGCGACGGCGACACCGAGCGGCAGCGCTGGGAGAAGCGCTATCCACCGTTGGGACAATGAGCCGTGGCCGGAGATCACTGGATCAGTGAGAACGACCTGGCCACGCTGACCCGGCTGCTCGAAGGCCAGCGCGTGGTCGACGGCAGGGCCGAGCCGTTGAACCCGCCGGTCTCGGTGCACCGGCTCGAGCTGTTCATCGGGATCGACTCCGACGGCAAGCGGTTCCTCACCCGCAACCCGGCCAGGCCGGTCGACTCGAAGGTACTCGCGCCGTCGGTCGGCTCGGCCTCGACGACCGTCCGCGCACCCGTCGCCGTGACGCATTCCGCCGAGATCGCCGCCCATCGCCTGCGCGGCTCTCTCCTCGCGGGCGCGGTCGGCGACGCACTGGGCGCCCCCATCGAGTCCGATTCGATCGACCGCATCCGCGAGCGGACCGGGCCGCACGGGCTGACCGATTTCGTTCCCGCCTACGAGGGTCTCGGCACGATCACCGACGACACGCAGATGACGCTCGCGACCGCCGACGCGATCATCCGCGCGCACGCGGGCCTGCGGCGCGGCGCCCAGGTCGACACGCATTATGAACTCCAGCTGGGCTATCAGCGCTGGCTACACACCCAGGGCGTTCCGTGGGAGCGGGCGCGCGGGCCGCATGAGCACAGCGAGCGGCCGGACGGCTGGCTGATGACCCATCGCGATCTCTTCCACCGCCGCGCACCGGGCGCGACCTGCTTCTTCGCGTTGAAGGGCTTCGCGCAGACCGGTGAGATGGCCACCTTCACCCGCACGATCAACAACTCGAAGGGCTGCGGCGGCGTCATGCGTGCCGCGCCCATCGCGCTGTGGTCGGACGATCCGGCCGCCGTGTTCGCGCTCGCGGCGGCGAGCGGCGCGCTGACCCACAGCCACCCGAGCGGCTACCTCTCGGCAGGCGCGTTCGCGGTGATCATCCAGCAGTTGCTGCGCGAGGTACCGCTGCTCGCCGCGATCGACGTGGCGAAGGCACAGCTCGCGAACTGGAACGGACACGAGGAGCAGACCGTGGCGTTGGATCAGGCGATCCGGCTCGCCCAGCAGGGCCCGCCGACGCCGGAGAAGATCGCGACACTCGGCGGCGGCAACGTCGGCGAGACCGCGCTGGCCATCGGCGTCTACGCGACGCTGGTGACGAACACGCTGGACGAGGCGCTGCTCGTGGCCGTCAACCACAGTGGGGACAGCGACTCGACGGGCTCGGTGGCAGGCAATCTCGCCGGCGCGGTCCACGGTGAGCAGGCGCTCCGGGCCTCCTGGCTGGACCGGCTGGAGTTGCGTGACGTCATCGCGCAGGTCGCCGACGACCTGCGCGCCGAGTTCGGCCCGAACCCGCCTGGCGGGGACTGGTTCCAGCGCTACCCGGCGGCCGCGGCATGAACCTGAGCTCCCGTTTCCGTGGCAGCCTGCTCGCCGGCGCGATCGGTGACGCGCTCGGCGCTGCCACCGAGTTCGACTCGATCGACCGCATCCGCGAGATCGCCGGGCCGGACGGCATCACCGACTTCATCGAGGCGTACGGCGGCGTCGGCAAGATCACCGACGACACCCAGATGACCCTGTTCACGCTGGAAGCCATGCTGCGGGCCCGTATCAACGGCGGCGACCTGGTGCACGCACTGCAGATGGCCTACCAGCGGTGGCTGCACACCCAAGGCGTCCCGTGGAATCGCGCGCGCGGACCGAAGAACACCAGCGAGGAGCCGGACGGCTGGCTGATCACGGTCGCCGAGCTGTTCAGCCGCCGCGCGCCGGGGCTGACCTGCTTCGGTGAGCTGGAAGCGTATGGCAGGACTGGCATCCGGTCGTCGATCGAGCGGCCGGTCAACAACTCGAAGGGCTGCGGCGGCGTGATGCGCGCGGCGCCGATCGCGCTCTGGTCGGACGATCCGGCCGAGGTCTTCAAGCTGGGCGCGGAGAGCGCGGCGCTCACACACGGTCACCCCAGCGGGTACCTGTCGTCCGGCGCCTTCGCGGTGATGGTCCAGCAGCTGCTCGCGGGAGTTCCGCTGCGGTACGCGGTCGATGTGTCCATCAAGGAACTCGTCAAGCACCGCATGCACGAAGAGCAGTTGACCGCGCTCGAAGCGGCGTTGAAGCTGGACGGGCCACCGACCCCCGAAAGAGTGGAATCCCTAGGCCAGGGCAATGTTGGCGAGACAGCGTTATCGATGTCCGTGTACGTCGCGTTGAACACGGACGACCCGAACACGGCTCTGCTCGCGTCGGTCAACCACAGTGGCGACAGTGACTCGACGGGCTCGGTCTGCGGCAATCTCGTGGGTGCGATGTACGGCGAAGAAGCGTTGCAAACTAGCTGGCTGAATCGATTAGAGCTGCGAGAAGCCATCGAACGACTGGCCGATGACGCCTTGGCGGAGTTCGGAGTCGGCACGAAAAGTGACGACCGGCGAGTGAGCCGGTACCCGGCCGACTAGATTTGACGCAGCTTTAGCTGCACTGGAGGGGACAAAGTGCGTTACCTGGTGGAGGCCGCCGAACGCCCGGACGGTTTATACGCGGTATGGGGTGACCGTGTATTCCGGAGTCAGCGGTCGACCGCTGACGGCACGCTGCTCTTGGTCACCCTGCCGGGTGAAGATGTGCCCGCCGACTTCGACGTCGACTGGAACGGGACCCAGGCCAAGGTCGTGCCGGAAGGCGAGGCTTCGGCGACCTTCAGCCTGCAGACCCACTGCCGGTACGACGACGAGCTTTACCAGGTGGCGCCGCAGGCGGGCGAGCACGAACTGACGCTGCGCTGGACCGGCCACGACGAGACCAGGGCGCACGAACTCGGGCTGACCGACTTCAGCACCACCACCGCGCCGGAGAACCTGACCGCGTTGTGGCAGACGCGGCACGACTTCATCGAGACCAGCGAAGGCCGCCCGAAGCCGGGCGGCGAGGACCAGGGGAGCCTGCTCAAGCAGATCGGGCGCACGCTGGTCCGCGAGCTGCCCACCGGCTGGTTGCGGGTCGCCGCGCAGTTCCGCCAGGTCGGCGACTACGCCGAGCTGGAGATCAGGGCGGTCGCCGAGGACGACGAAGGCCCGATGACGGTCGCCATCGCCGCCCCGCCGCAGCTGTCGACGCTGTTCGTGCGCCTGCGTGCGGCGATGTACGAGCCCGGCACCGGCACCTGGTTCCAGGGCACCTTCACGCTCGACTCGCAGTCGCGCTTCGACTTCGACTACGACCCGGACACCGAGCCGGACTGGCGGCAGGCGCCGAACGAGGGCGGCAGGCCCAACCAGCGCTTTTACGTGGGCGAACTGGAGAACTTCCCGCGCGAGCGCGTGCCGTCGTGGCTTTCGGTGCACGCGGGCAGGCCGCTGAACGTGACCTTCCGCGTCGCGAAGCCCGTCGACTCGCACAACGAGGGCGAGCGCCCGGTCGTCAACCGCCCCCCGGTGTCCCCGGAGGCGGCGCGCGGGGTGCTCGACTACCTGTTCCGCTCGCCGGTCGTGCTGACCGGACCCGGCCCGCTGCCGGACGTGTTCAGCCCGAACATGCCGCCGGACGTCCCGAACGCGTTCCACACCGACGGCACCTGGATCTGGCCTGCCGCGGTGCCGCACTACCTGCGCAAGGGCGGCGTCCCGCCGGAGCCGGAGCTGGTCGACCACATCCGCTCGCAGGGTTTCCGGCCGCCGTACGTCAGCGAACGCCTGCGCGCGACGGCCGAGGCGCACCTGCTCGGCCAGCCGTACCCGCCGCAGACCCCGGAAGACCTGCCGTCGCAGGACAAGCTCGCCCGTGGCGACGAGCCGGACCGCGACGCACGCGCCGCCGACATCCTCGACGCGCTGCACCAGCGTCTCGCCGAGCACGGCGTGTCCGACACGGCGTACCGGATCGGTGAGCTGGTCGAAGGCGCCTGGTCACTGCGCAAGACGGAGCTGGGCTGGGAGGTCTCGCGGCCGCCGTCCGACGAGCCGACCTACTTCCCGCGTATCGAGGAAGCCGCCCGTTTCCTGCTGGGCACGCTCCTGCTGTACCCGGTCCGCGCGGTCGCCGGCGCCGAGGAGCACGACAACCCCGCGGACTGGCCGATCCTGCCGCTGCGCGGCGAGCCGCCGTTGAACTTCTTCAGCAACAAGCGGCTCGTGGTGCTCCCGGCAGGCACGACCATCCAGCGCTTCGGCAACGAGGCAGGCAACCTCGTGCACCCGGAGTCGGCACGGTTCGTCGAGACGTCACTCGCCTACGACCGCGAGCGCGACCACCGCGTCTACCAGGTGCAACGCCCACTGCGCGTACTCACCGGCATCACCGCGCCGTGGAACGGGATGCCGGGCGGCGCGGTCGCCTACGTGCTGCCGCACCCGGTCGGCAGGCATCTCGAGTCGGGCGCGCTCACGAGGCTTTGATCAACACGGCAGGCGCCCACCAGTAGTCGGCGAGCGGCTCGATTTCGACGGTGGCGTACCCGGCGTCGGCGAGCTGCTCGGCCCACTTCGCGGCGGGCTGCTCCCAGTTGGTCCGCGCGACCGACGGCGTGATCTGGCCGAGCAGCACCGGCAGCAGAAAACCTTGCGCGACCAGTGAAGCGTCGGCCCCGTACTCGGTGATCCCGCGCTCGTACCGCTTGACCATCGACACCAGATGCTCCGGCGTCCCCTCGACGAACACGGGCACGTCGAACTCGGCGATCGTCAGCCGCGTCGCCCGCTCACGGAAGGCCTTGAGCACGATCGGCCGATCCTCCGGCACGACCGACTGCAAAGAGAAGGTCGCCTGCGCCGCATCCCACCGCTGGTCATCCTCGCGCGCGAAGAACTCCTGCGCGGTCATCT
Organism: Amycolatopsis sp. NPDC059657; assembly: GCF_042734395.1. NCBI lineage: Bacteria > Bacillati > Actinomycetota > Actinomycetes > Pseudonocardiales > Pseudonocardiaceae > Amycolatopsis > Amycolatopsis sp. NPDC059657. The sequence continues at coordinate 166,594 of NZ_JBHWEB010000002.1, forward strand.
GCCAGGCCTGCGCGCCGGGCACGCCCTTCTTGGCTTCCCGCAGCAGCGCCTCCGACGGCTCGACCAGGTCCACCCGCAACGGCGCGTGCTGCGCCCGGTCGAGCGCGGGCACGACCGCGAGCCCGTCACCACAGCCGACGTCCAGCAACGCATCCGGCTTCGTCTCGTCGTACCCGGCGGCGAGCGCGTCACTCAGCCGCTCATAGAGCTCGACATTCCCGCCGCCGCGCACGAAAGCGGTGAACGCGGCCGGCTGGTCATAGACCTTCTGCTCGGCCTCGTCCCGCAGGTACTCGGTCAGTTCCTCGCCGAGCCGCAGCCCAGCCGATGCCGCGACGAGCGCGTCCACTTCGTGCCCCATGAGCCCCAACCGTACCGACAACCCACTCGCCAGGCCCCCACGCTCGGGTCCCCCAGGAAAAAAAATCCCAATGTGGCTTTCGTCAGCTTTGGCCTGACGAAAGCCACATTGGGAGGCTGAAACCTGACCAATGCCGCATTGGGATTTTTTCCCAGGCCGGGTCAGGAGGCGGGCGGGGTGATGCCGTTGGCGGCGGCCCACTTGAGAAGCTCGGCGACTGCTTCGTCGTGGTCGAGCGGACCGCGGTCGAGGCGGAGCTCCTTGAGGAACTTCCACGCCTGGCCGACCTGGGGACCCGGCTGGATGCCGAGCAGTTCCATGATCGCGTTGCCGTCGAGATCGGGGCGGACGCGGGCGAGGTCCTCCTGCTCGCGCAGGCGGGCGATGCGCTCTTCGAGCTGGTCGTAGGTCGCCTGCAACGCGGCCGCCTTGCGGCGGTTGCGGGTGGTGCAGTCGGCGCGGACGAGTTTGTGCAGGCGGGGGAGTAGGTCGCCGGCGTCCGTGACGTAGCGGCGGACGGCCGAGTCGGTCCACTCACCCTTGCCGTAGCCGTGGAAGCGCAGGTGGAGGAAGACCAGCTGCGAGACGTCCTCGATGATCTCCTTCGAGAACTTCAGCTCTCGCAAACGTTTGCGAGCCATCTTCGCGCCGACCACCTCGTGGTGGTGGAAGCTCACGCCGCCCCCCGGCTGGAACTCGCGCGTGCGCGGCTTGCCGATGTCGTGCAGCAGCGCCGCCAGCCGCAGGATCAAATCCGGCTCGGAGGTCGGCTCGTGCGTCTTCTCGAGTTCGATCGCCTGCCGCAGCACGGTCAGCGAGTGCTGGTAGACGTCCTTGTGCTGGTGGTGCTCGTCGATCGCGAGCCGCATGCCAGGCACCTCGGGCAGCACCCGCTCGGCCAGCCCGGTGTCGACCATGAGCTCCAGGCCCGGCCGCGGATCGTCGGCCAGCAGCAGCTTCGACAGCTCGGCTTGCACGCGCTCGGCGGTGATCCGGTCGATCTCGCCCGCCATCTCGGTCATCGCCTGGACCACGCGCGGCGCCGGGGTGAACGCGAGCTGCGCGGCGAACCGGGCCGCCCGCAGCATGCGCAGCGGGTCGTCGGCGAAGGACTCCTGGGGCGTCGCGGGCGTGTCGAGCACGCGGTCGCGCAACGCGGTCATGCCGTCGTACGGGTCGACGAATTTCTTCGCCGCCAAGTCGATGGCCATCGCGTTGACCGAGAAGTCGCGCCTGAGCAGGTCTTCTTCGATGGTGTCGCCGAAGGTGACCTCGGGGTTGCGGGTCACCCGGTCGTAGCTGTCGGCGCGGAACGTGGTGATCTCGAGCAGCGAGCCCTTCTTGGTCACCCCGACGGTGCCGAAGGCGATCCCGATCTCCCAGACGTTGTCGGCCCAGCCGCGCACGATGTCGAGCACCTGCTGCGGCCGCGCGTCGGTCGTGAAGTCGAGATCGTGCGAACCACGCCCGAGCAACACGTCGCGAACACTGCCGCCGACCAGATACAGCTTGTGACCGGCCTTGGTGAAAAGGCCGGCCAGTTCATCCGCCAGTGGGGAGATACGCATCAGCTCGGTCACCGCATTCTGCATGGCGACTAGTTCGTTCACTGCAATCCCACCACGAAAGGGGTGCACTTACTACGCGCACCGATCAACACGGACACGGAGAGCCAGGGTAGCGACGCCGCCGTTTGCTCTAGCATCGCAGCATGTCTGGATCGGCCGGTCGCACCGGTGCCTCGAAGCCGGGCCGCCGGCGCAGGCGCCAGCGCGGCAGGAGGCTGACGACGGTCGACGAAACCTCGGCAGGCGGCCTAGTGATGGACGCCGACCGGGAGAACGCGGTGCTGATCGGCAGGCTCGACCGGCACGGCAAACTGCTCTGGTCGCTGCCCAAAGGACATATCGAGGACGGCGAGACGGTCGAGCAGACCGCCATGCGCGAAGTGAAGGAGGAGACCGGCATTTCCGCGCAGGTCATCGAGCCGCTCGGCGCGATCGACTACTGGTTCGTCGCCGACCGCCGCCGGGTCCACAAGACCGTCCACCACTTCCTGCTCGAAGCCATCGGCGGCGAGCTGTCCGATGAGGACGTCGAAGTCACCGAGGTAGCCTGGTTCCCGGTCACCGACCTGGAGACCAAGCTCGCCTACGCCGACGAACGCAAGCTGGTCCGCAAGGCCCGCGAGCTGTTCTCGCATGAATCCCCTGCCGCTGAGGGAGCTAACGAGTGAAGCGGCTCGCCGCCACCTGCTTGACCATCTGCTTCTTGCTCGTCCAAGGCCTCTTCGGCGCGCAGGCCGCGCAGCCGCAGCCGCGCCAGGAACCGAGCAGGCTCCGCTTCGACGTCGAGCAGATGAACCCCAGGGTGCTCACGTCGACGTCGACCACGCTGAACATCAGCGGCAAGGTCACCAACATCGGTGACCGGAAGCTCTCAAAGCTGCAGGTCCGGCTGCAGTTCGGCGAGCGGATCACCACCGACCGGCAGTTCACCGAGTCGGTCGAGGGCACCACGCCGACCGACGCGAGCGTCTCGCAGTTCACCGAAGTCACCGACGTGCTCGAGCCAGGCGCGTCCGCCCCGCTGAACATCACCGTGCCGCTGACCACGTTCAAGCCAGCGAAGACCGGCGTCTTCCCGCTGCTGGTCAACATCAACGGCGTGCCGGAGTTCGGCGGCCAGGCCAGGCTCGCCGCGCTCAACATGCTGCTGCCCGTGCTCGGCATCCCCGGCAAGCAGGCGCCGGACAAGCAGCCGAAGGCCGCGCAGCTGTCCATCCTGTGGCCGCTGACCAGCACCGTCCCGCACGTCGCGACCTGGCCGTTCCACAGCCAGCTGACGCTGGACAACGACCAGCTGGCCGACGACCTCGACCAGGGCGGCAGGCTGAACTCGCTGGTCAAGGCGGCGCAGACGATCCAGGACGACCCGAAGCTGTTCACCTCGCTGTGTTTCGCGGTCGACCCTGACCTCATCTCGGTCGTCGACGCGATGTCGGGCGGCTACCTGGTGCGCACCGGCGGCAGCCCGGTCACCGGACGCGGCGCCGAGCTGGCGAAGCGGTGGCTCGCTTCGCTGAAGCAGCTGGTCAACGGTCACTGCATCGTCCCGCTCCCATTCGCCGACGCCGACCTGTCCGTGCTCTCGGCTGTCAAGAACGGCGAGCAGGCCGACAGCGAGCTCGTGACCAAGGCCGCTAGCCAGACCGCGGTGCTCGAACGCGTCCTCAACGCGGTGCCCGTCGAGAACACCCTGTGGCCGGACGGCCCGCTCGACTCGGCCACCCTCGGCACGCTGACCTCGGCAGGCATCAAGACGATCATCACCGAGTCCAACCGGGTCCAGTCGACGGAGCAGCTCGACGCCCCGGTCGCACTCGCGGGCACCGACCTGCACGTCCAGCCCGTCGACTCGCTCGTCTCGTCCGCGCTGAGCGTGGGCGACAAGCCCAACAACGCGGCGGCCAAGCCCGCGGTCTCCGCGCAGAACGGGCTCGCCGCGATCGCCTACCGCGCCGGTCTCGGCCAGGGCCAGACGAATCCCGGCCGTCTGGTGGTCGCGCCGCCGCGGCGCTGGAACGCGCCGCTGCCCGAGCTGATCACCATGCTCCGCACGCTCACCGACTACACCGAGCGCGGCATGATCTCGCCGGTTTCGCTGAAGGACTCGCTCACGTCGAACCCGTCGGCCACCGCGGAGCCGAACCACACCTCGCAGGATCTGGCGACGGCGCCGTCCGCCGACTTCACCGGCGCGCTGACCGACATCGACACCTCGATCACCAACTTCACCTCGGCGATGACGGTCGACTCGACCGCGCTGGTGAAGCCCGCCGAACTGGTCGCCCCGATCAGGGACGGGCTGATCCGCGCCACGTCGAGCGCCTGGCGCACCGCGGGCGGCGGCATCCCGGCCGCGACCGGCAACGCGCGCGGTGAGCTGACGAACCTCACCAGTCAGGTAGGTGTGGTCAACCCGACCCAGCGCTTCTCGCTGACCTCGGGCTCGTCCCCATTGCCGGTGACGCTGTCCAACGATCTGCCGGTCGCGGTGACCGTCCAGGTCGGCCTCGCCAACAGCACCGGCCTGCGCGCACTCGACGAGATCGCGCCGCGGTCCATCCCCGCCAACGCCAAGCGCCAGCAGCTCGTCCCGATCGAGGCGCTGCGCGCGGGCCGGTTCACCGTCGACGTCTCGCTGAGCACCCCGTCGGGCACCCGGCTCGGCAGCACGGCGAAGTTCGAGCTCAGCTCCAACGAGTACGGCACGCTCACGCTGATCGTCACCATCGTCGCGGGCGCGGCTTTACTCCTGTTGTCCTCGCGCCGCATCTATCGGAGGATCAAAGAGAGCAAGGCCACTAGGGTTTGAGCCTTTTCGGGCCGCGCCGACTACCCTGGGTCGACGACAAAACCGGCTGAGGATTGGGCGCGCGTTGAACAGAGGACCGGGTGTGCCACCCGAGCGTGCCGGACGCCCTCCTCGTCCAGGCCCTGACCAGCCAGAACGCCGTCAGCCGCCGCCGGTGCAGCCGCCTGCCGGGCCGCCGCCCGACGGCCGCCGCCGTGTCACACCGTCACGGGACGAGGAGACGCGCAGGCTCAAGCCGCTGCCGCAGCCGAGCCGTCCCGCGCAGGGTCAGCCTCCGCAGCTGCCGCCGATCCGCTCGGCCAAGCCGGTGCCGACCCGCCAGAAACCACCACAGAAACCACCGCAGACTCCGCCGCCGACCCGGCAGCAGGCCGTCCCACCTGTTCCGCCAGGCCCGCCAGCCGCGCCGCGCCGCGGCCAGCAGGCGCCGCGCCCCGGTCAGCCGGTCCGGCCGTGGAACCGCGAGAACCTGCCGGCGCCGGTTCCGCCGCCGTCGGCCGGCGGCGAGCCGGACGCGACGCAGTTCATCCCGCGCATCCCCGGTGTTCCGGTCGGTTCACGCTGGCCCGTCGCCGACCCTGACGTACTGCGCCCGTACGACGCGCTCGCGACCCAGGTCATGCAGCGGGTCGACCTCCCGCTCGTCCGCCCCGGGGAAAAGGAACCGGACAAGAAGGCGCCGTCGCTGGTCAAGACCAGCGGCAAGATCGCCATCGCGTCGCTGATCAGCCGGATCACCGGCTTCCTGTGGAAGCTGCTGCTGGTCGCCGCGATCGGCGCGGGCGTCGCCAACGACTCGTTCAACGTCGCCAACACGATGCCCAACATCGTCTTCGAGCTGCTGATGGGTGGCGTGCTGGCGAGTGTCGTCGTGCCGCTGCTCGTCCGCGCGCAGGACGAGGAGGACGGCGGCGAGGCCTACACCCAGCGCCTGATCACCGTCGCGGGCGTGCTGCTGCTGGTCGGAACCGTGATCGCCGTGCTCGCGGCGCCCGCGTTCACCGCGCTGTACGTCGACACCTCCGGTAAGGCGAACCCGGCGCTGACCACGGCGTTCGCCTACCTCCTGCTGCCGCAGATCTTCTTCTACGGGATGTTCGCGCTGCTCTCGGCGGTACTGAACTCCAAGAACAACTTCGGGCCCGCCGCGTGGGCGCCGGTGATCAACAACCTGGTGGTCATCTTCACGATCATCGTGGTGGCGATCCTTCCCGGCGACATCTCGCTCGATCCGGTTTCGCTCGGGGACACGAAGCTGCTGGTGCTCGGTGTCGGCGTGACCGCTGGCATCGTGGCGCAGGCCGTGATGCTCGTGCCGCCGCTGCTGCGCACCGGCTTCAAGTTCAAGTGGGCCTGGGGCATCGACAAGCAGATGAAGGAGTTCGGCGGGCTCGCGCTCTGGATTCTCGGCTACGTCGCGGTCAGCCAGGTCGGCTACACGATCAACACGCGCGTGCTGACCAGCGGCAGCGAGGGCGGCGTCACCGCGTACAGCAACGCGTGGCTGCTGTTCCAGCTCCCGTACGGCGTCATCGGTGTCTCGCTGCTGACCGCGATCATGCCCAGGCTCAGCCGGGCGGCGGCCGACGGCGACCACAAGAAGCTCGTCGCCGACCTCTCCTATGCCTCGCGGCTCTCGACCGTGATGCTCGTACCGATCTCGGCGGTGCTGACCATCGTCGGCTCGTCCATCGGTGTCGCGCTGTTCAGCTTCGGCAAGAGCACGCCGGAGGCGGCGTCGCGGCTGGGCTCGGCGCTGGCGATCTGCGCGTTCGCGCTGCTGCCGTACGCGCTGGTCATGCTCCAGCTGCGCGTCTTCTACGCGATGAAGGACGCCCGCACGCCGACGTTGATCATGATCGTGATGACCATCGTCAAGGTCCCGCTGCTGTACATGTGCCAGGGACTGCTCGACGGCGACCACATCGTGCTCGGCGCGATGATGGTCAACGGGTTGACCTTCGTGGTCGGCGCGATCCTCGGTCAGGTCTGGCTCTGGGTGACGCTCGGCAACCTCCGGAGCAAGCGCGTGCTCGGCGTGATCCTCTTCACCGTCGTCGCGAGCGGCGCCGGTGTCGGCGCGGCGTACGTCGTCGGCTTGCTCGTGCCGGACTCGCTGGGGCCGATCCTGCAGGCCTGGGTAAAGTTGATCTTGCAAGGCGTCGTCGGCATCGTGGTGTCGTTCGGTGTGCTGGTCGCGCTCAAGGTGGAGGAACTGGCCCCGGCCACATCGAGATTCACTCGTCTGATCAAGCGCAAATAACGATTGACGCACAGATAACCCGCGACCACGCGTCGTATTCCCGTACCCTCGGTCAGGGAGATATCGGGAGTGAGCGTGGATACGAGACGGAGCGAGCAGGCGGGCGCGCCCAATCCTGCGGGCATTCGCGCGCAGGGTGGTTCGCTGGCGCCTGGCCGGGTGGTCGGTGACGGCCGGTACCGGCTGCTCGCGCAGTTCGGCATCGATGAGCGGGCAGGCGCGCACCTGTGGCGTGCCCGTGACGGCCAGCTGCGCCGTGATGTCGCGCTGACGTTGCTGGTGGGTGACCCGGCGGACGCCGAGGCCGCCCGCTTGGCCCGTCGCACCCTCGACCGCGCCGCGCACGGCGCGAAGTTCGGTCATGGCGGCGTCGCCCGCGTGCTCGACGTGCTCAGCCTCGGCAGCGGCATCACCTCCACCGAGGGACTGCTCGGTGTCGTGGTCGCCGAGTGGACCAAGGGCAGCGACCTGGTCGACCTCATCGCCGAGCGCCCGGTGGCGCCCGCCGCGGCCGCTCGCATGGTCCAGCAGCTCGCCGAAGCGGTCGAGCGAGCGCACCAGAACGGCCTCGTGCTCGGCCTCGATCACCCCCAGCGACTCCGGCTGACGCCTGACGGCGCCCTGAAACTCGCTTTCCCTGGACCTCTGCCGGACGCGACGCTGCGTGACGACGTCAAGGCGCTCGGCGCGGTGCTGTACCTGCTGCTGACCGGCCGCTGGGCGCTGCCAGGCGGCCCCACGGCCATCCCTGCCGCGCCGCAAGGCCCGGCAGGCAGGCTCGTGCCGCCCCGATCGCTGGTGCCCTCGGTGCCGGTCGAGCTGTCGGCGCTGGCCGTGCGCACCATCGAGGACGGCGGCCACGGCGGAATCCGCACCAGCGCGGCCATCCTCAGCGTGCTCGGCCAGGTCGCCGAGGCCGAGGAACGCACTCAGCTGATGAAGGCGATCGGCGCCACCGAAGAGGGCCAGCCCGAGTCGGACGGCACCATCTGGACCACGAAGAAGCCGGTCAAGGACGCGGCACGGCGCAAGAAGCTGGCGCTGGGCGTGACCGTCCTGGTCGTCGCCGTGGTGGGCATACTGGCCTGGCTCGGCATGCTGGCGATCAGCCTGTTCCAGTCCGATCCGGATGCCACCGGTCCCAAGGTCAACGTCGCGGCGCCGTCCGCTTCTTCGGTGCCGCCGCCGGACAGCGGTCAGCAGCCTGCTCCTCCGCCCGCTCAGCCGGGCGGTGTCGGACCGGCCGCGGATCCCGCCGCGGTGAACGTCTACAACCCTGAGGGAGCCGGCGACAACCCCGGCCGCGCCAAGAACGCGGCCGACGGCGACCCAGGCACGATGTGGCGCACCGAGCAGTACAAGCAGCAGTTCCCGGCCGTGAAGCCGGGCGTCGGCCTGGTCTTCACCTTCAAGGACCCGATCAAGCTGGCCCAGGTCAAGATCACCTCGGACAAGCCGGGCACCAAGGTCAAGATCCTCTCGGCCGACTCGAAAGACGCCTCGCTGGACGAGACGAAGGAGCTCGCCGCCGCGGACGTCGGCGAGGGTGAATCGACGATCAGCCTGCCAACGCCGACCGATGGCAAGTTCTTCATCGTCTGGATCACCCAGCTGGCTGACATCGACGGCGGCAAGCACATGACCCAGCTGGGTGAAGTGACCTTCCTGCCTGCCGCTTGACGTAGTCGATCACTTAGTACTCTTCTCGGGTGACCGCAGCCATACCCACGGATGCGGATCTCATACAGGCGCACGCCGCCGGAGATCCGCATGCGTTCAGCGAACTGGTTCGGCGGCATCGCGACCGAATGTGGGCGGTAGCGCTCCGCACCGTGCGTGATCCCGAAGAAGCCGCCGACGCGTTGCAGGACGCCTTCATCTCGGCGTTCAGAGCCGCGGGCAATTTCCGTGCCGAATCCCAGGTCACCACCTGGCTGCACCGCATCGTGGTGAACGCCTGCCTGGACCGGATCCGCCGCCGCCAGGCGCGCCCGACGGTCCCGATGCCGGAGTCCGGCGAGTTCAACGAACCCGCCGCGCCCGGCGACTCGATGTCCGAGCGCGAGACGAAGCTGATCATCAAGGAAGCGCTCGACACGCTTCCCGAGGACCAGCGTGCGCCGATCGTGCTCGTCGACGTCGAGGGCTACTCCGTCGCCGACACCGCGAAACTGCTCGGTATCGCCGAAGGCACCGTCAAGAGCCGGTGCGCGCGTGGCCGCGCCAAGCTCGCCAAGGTTCTCGGTCATCTGCGGAACCCCAATGCAGATGCGAACGTCCCAACTCACGAAAGCAAACGGGAGGGACGATGACGGACGAAATTCGGGGGCTTGGCGGTGCCGTCGGCCCGCCGTGGTCTGTCGACGTGCTCGCCGATCTGCACGCGGGAGTGCTGGACGAGCATCAGGCGGCCGAACTGTGGCCACTGGTGAACGCCGATCCGGAAGCGCGCGCGATCATCGAAGCGCTCGAGTCGACACAGGCCGACCTCGCCGGGCTGGCAACCGAAGCGGTGCCGATGCCCGCCGAGTACGCGGCCCGGCTCGACGCCGCGCTCGCGGAGGAGGTCCAGGCCGCCTTCCCGCGGCAGCGACAAGCAGGCTCAGCGCCCGTCGCACCTGTCGTGAGTCTCGACGCGGCCCGGCAACGTCGTCGCAAGAAGCAGATGGGCTGGGGTGCCGGGATCCTTACCGCGGCAGCCGCGGCCGTGGTCGCCGTCGCGGTCATCGTTCCTAGTACCTCGTCCAAGGACGCGAGCACGCCCGGCGTCGCCGCGCCCGTGCCGAGCGGACCGCCGGTCGGTCCCGATGGCGCCGGTTCGGAGGCGCTGGTCGGCAAGGGACTCGGCGTGACCGACTACGGCCCGCTGCTGAACCAGCAGAAGCTCGACGCGTGTCTCAAGGCCGCCGGGTTCGACCCGGAGATCGCCCCTGCCGGCATTCAGCCGGTGAACGTGAGCGGCAAGGCAGGCACCATGGTCATCCTCACCACCGGCACCTTCGCCCAGTACCGGATCGTCGCTTTCGACACCGGCTGCGCCAAGTTGTTCGACAAGACAATCGGGGAGAAGTAGCACCGGTCACGCTCGGGAACAATCGCCACCTACGATCATGTTGAGCCTGGTACAGGTCACAACGAGTCGGAGGTATCGGTGGCTGCCGAGGAAATCAGGAACCTGATCATCGTCGGATCCGGTCCTGCGGGTTACACCGCCGCCGTGTACGCGGCGCGGGCGCAGCTCGAACCGCTGGTGTTCGAGGGCACCCAGTTCGGTGGCGCGCTGATGACGACGACGGAGGTCGAGAACTTCCCCGGCTTCCGCGACGGCATCCAGGGCCCGGACCTCATGGAGGAGATGCGCAAGCAGGCCGAGCGCTTCGGCGCCGAGCTGCGCGCGGAGGACGTCGAGTCGCTGGAGCTGACCGGTGACGTCAAGTACGTCACCGCGAACGGCGTCCGGTACGCGGCCCGCGCGGTCGTGCTCGCGATGGGCGCCGCCGCCCGCTACTTCTACGTGCCCGGCGAGCAGGAGCTGCTCGGCCGCGGTGTGTCCTCGTGTGCGACCTGTGACGGCTTCTTCTTCCGCGACCACGACATCGTGGTCGCCGGGGGTGGCGACTCGGCGATGGAGGAAGCGACCTTCCTGACCAAGTTCGCGAAGTCGGTCACGATCGTCCACCGGCGCGACGAGTTCCGCGCGTCGAAGATCATGCTCGAGCGCGCCCGCGCCAACGAGAAGATCAAGTGGAAGCTGAACTCTCAGGTCACCGAGGTCCTCGGCGAAGGCAAGGTCGAGGCGCTGAAGCTGAAGGACACGGTCACCGGCGAAGAGTCGACGATCGACGTCACCGGCTTCTTCGTGGCGATCGGGCACGACCCGCGCAGCCAGCTCGTGCGCGGCCAGGTCGACGTGGACGACGAGGGCTACGTGGTCACGAAGGCGCCCAGCACATACACGAACCTCGAAGGCGTTTTCGCGGCAGGCGATCTGGTGGACCACACCTACCGCCAGGCCATCACCGCGGCAGGCTCAGGCTGCGCCGCCGCGATCGATGCGGAACGCTGGCTCGCCGAGCATGGCGCGGAAGGCGCGCACGAAGCACCTGAACTCGTCGGCGGCGGCTACGGCGCCGCGTCCGCCAACTGACCCACCCTCACCGAAGGAGATCAAGATGTCCAACACCGTCAAGGTGACCGACTCGTCGTTCGTCGACGATGTCCTGACCAGTGAGAAGCCGGTCCTGGTCGACTTCTGGGCCACCTGGTGCGGCCCGTGCAAGATGGTCGCGCCCGTGCTGGACGAGATCGCGGCCGAGCACGGCGAGAAGCTGACCATCGCCAAGCTCGACATCGACGCCAACCCGAACACGGCGCGTGACTACCAGGTCATGTCCATCCCGACGCTGATCCTGTTCCAGGGTGGCAAGCCGGTGAAGACGATCGTCGGCGCGAAGCCGAAGCCCGCTCTGCTGAAGGATCTGTCTGACGTGCTCTGAGCCTTTCGGCACCCGGAAACCCGGGAGTGACGTGCTAGTTTGCGCGTGACTCCCGGGTTTTTCTTTTCAGTTAGCCATGGCCCTACGCACTTACACAGAGTTCACAAGGCACAATAGTGGGCCTGGGTCGTCCCCAGTTGTGGTTTTCATTGCCTCGCATCGACGAATCGGTGCCCAAGGAAAAGCGAGGAGTGCATGCGGGTACTCCGCCGCGGTGACGCCGGACCCGACGTCGCCGAGATCAGGTCCGTCCTGGTCGGCCTGACCCTGCTTCCCCTGGTGAACTCGGATGTCTTCGATGTTCCGGTGGAGCAGGCCATCCGTGCCTTCCAGCAGCGTCGCGGCCTGATCACCGATGGGGTGGTGGGCCCGGCGACCTACCGCGCACTCCGTGGTGCCAGCTTCCACCTGGGCAGCAGGCCCCTCGCATACCTGATCTCGTCCCCTGTGCACGGCGACGACGTCTTCGCGCTGCAGGAGCGCCTCACCGAACTCGGCTTCGACGCCGGTCGGCCCGATGGCGCCTTCGGCCCGCAGACCGAGAAGGCGCTGAAGGACTTCCAGCGCAACTTCGGCCTCGTCGCGGACGGCATCTGCGGACCGTCGACGGTCCGCAACCTGAACCAGCTCTCCCCGCGCGTGCGCGGCGGCCGCCCGGTGTTCCTGCGCGAGCAGGAGCAGGTCCGGCGCGCGGGCCCGCGGCTGCGTGGCAAGCGCATCGTCATCGACCCCGGCCACGGTGGCCAGGACCTCGGTGTCGCCGCCAGCGGCCTGCGTGAGGCCGACATCGCCTGGGACCTCGCCCGTCGCCTGGAAGGCCGGATGAAGGCCACCGGCATGGAGGCGCTGATCTCGCGCGGCCCGAACCACAGCCCGTCCGAGGCCGAGCGCGCCCAGTTCGCCAACGACGCCGGCGCGGACCTGTTCCTCTCGCTGCACAGCGACGGCAACCGGTCCCCGAAGGCCCAGGGCGTCGCGAGCTTCCACTTCGGCACCGGCAACGGCACCACGTCGACAGTGGGCGAACTGCTCGCCGGCTTCATCCAGCGTGAGCTCGCGGCCCGTACCGGCCTGCTGGACTGCCGCACGCATTACAAGACCTGGGAGATCTTCACCCGCACCCGCTGCCCAGCGGTCCGGGTCGAGATCGGCTATCTCACCAACCCGGAGGACAGCCGCAGGCTCGCCGACCCGGCCTTCCGTGACCTCGTCGCCGAAGGAATCCTGGTCGCGGTCAAGCGCCTGTACCTGCTCGGCGAGGGCGACCAGCCGACCGGCACCTTCACCTTCGCCGACGTCTTGGCCCACGAGCTCGCGAAGAGCTGACCAAGCCGCTCATTTCACCGATTTCCGCGAAGTTTTTTCGCGCTTTCGGCCATTTACGTACCCCCGCCCTCCCTGGGGTCCGTGCCCAGCTACATCGTATCCATCCACAGCGTGCGCGAGGCGCTCATCAGCGATCTGTGGATAACTCGGGTAGTGGTCCACAGCTATACACAACCTGCGGAATAAGGGCTGCCCTCGGACCACAAGATGTGCTACGGACGGGTGTGGATCACTCGCCGTTTCCCGTGAAACATCAGGCGCGGCCGAGGCTCGGTTCCGCCGTGGTGATGGTGACCTGACCGAGCAGGCGCTCGAGCGCGGCTTCGACGTCTTCCTTCCAGGAGATCGCCGAACGCAGTTCGAGGCGGAGCCTGGGCCACTTGGGATGCGGGCGGACCGTCTTGAAGCCGACCGACTGCAGGAACGAGGCCGGGACCACACAGCTGTGCTCGGCGAGCTCGTCTTCGGACGGCTGGGCGTCGCCGAAGGCTTCGATGGCCTTCACACCGCGGCGCGTGAGGTCCTTGGCGACGGCCTGGACGAGCATGCGGCCGAGCCCGCCACCGCGGAACTCCGGCAGCACCTGGAAAGCCGTGAGCAGCACGGCGTCCGTGCTGGGCGGTGACGTGGGGAAGGCGAGCGCGCGGGGGACGGCGTTCGGGGGCGCGTAGAAGACGAAGCCGACCGGGAGCGTGTCGCTGTAGACGATGCGGCCGCAGGAGCCCCATTCGAGCAGCACGCTCGAAACCCAGGCTTCCTTCGCGAATTCTGTGTCGCCGTATTCCTCGGCCTGCGCCTTGAGGTGGGGTGCGACCTCCCAGTAGACGCACCTGCGGCAGCGTTTCGGCAACTGCTCCAGGTTGTCCAGCGTGACGCCCACGACGCGTCGCGACACGCGACCTCCCCGACAACAACTCTTTGATTCGGATGACCACGGCCAGCGCACCCGAAAAGACCAATCGTCAGGATAGGCCGATGTCGCGGTGACCGAAAGGTAGGGAACCCCACAGGGTGGGGTGGTTACACTCGTCCGGCGCTAACCTGCGGGTAGTGACCCACGCCGACGATCACGGGGGAAGTGTCCCATGACTGAGAACCACCCAGTCAAGCCGCAAGCCGGCCACACCAACCTCGACCCCCACCTTGACCGGTACGCCAGGCGCACCGCCGGGATGACGGCGTCGGAGATCCGGGCACTGTTCGCCGTCGCGAGCCGTCCCGAAGTGGTGTCACTGGCGGGCGGCATGCCGAACCTCGCGGCCCTGCCGCTGAACTCGATCGCCACCCAGGTCTCGGAGATCATCACCGAAGAGGGCTTGGTCGCGCTGCAGTACGGCTCCGCGCACGGCATTCCGACGCTGCGCGACCAGATCTGCGAGATCATGGCCCTTGAGGGCATCTCCGCGCACCCGGACGACATCGTGGTGACCGTCGGCTCGCAGATGGGTCTCGACATGGTCACCCGCATCTTCTGCGACCCCGGCGACGTCGTCATCGCCGAGGGACCTTCGTACGTCGGCGCGCTGGGCTCGTTCACCGCGTACCAGGCGAAAGTCATCCACGTCGCTATGGACGAGCACGGTCTCGTCCCCGAGACGCTGCGCGAGGCACTCGCCCAGGCGAAGAAGAACAAGCTGCGGGTCAAGTTCCTCTACACGATCCCGAACTTCCACAACCCCGCCGGCGTCACGCTGGCTGTAGAGCGCCGCGCGGAGATCCTCGAGATCTGCCGCGAGTACGGCATCCTCGTCGTCGAGGACAACCCGTACGGGCTGCTCGGGTTCAACGGCCAGGTCTATCCGGCGCTGCGGTCGACCGACCCGGACAACGTGGTGTACCTCGGCTCGTTCTCGAAGACGTTCGCCTCGGGTCTGCGCGTCGGCTGGGTGCTGGCGCCGCACGCGGTGCGCGAGAAGCTGGTGCTGGCCGCCGAATCCGCGACGCTGTGCCCGCCGACGCTCAACCAGATCATCGTGTCGCGCTATCTGTCGACGCATGACTGGCAGGGCCAGATCAAGAACTTCCAGGAGAACTACCGCGAGAGACGCGACGCGATCCTCAACGCGCTCGACAACTACATGCCGCCCGGCTGCAGCTGGACCAAGCCGGACGGTGGTTTCTACGTCTGGATGACCGTGCCGGAAGGCGTTGACACCAAGGCGATGCTGCCGCGCGCGGTCACCGCGCGGGTGGCGTACGCGTCGGGCACCGGCTTCTACGCCGACGGCTTCGGCAGCAGGCAGCTACGCCTTTCCTACTGTTATCCCACGCCGGAGCGGATCACCGAAGGCGTGCGGCGGCTGGCTTCCGTGCTCGAAGCCGAGATGGATCTGGTGCGTACCTTCGGTAGCGTGAGCCCCAGGTCGATCAGCGGTCCCGAATCACCTTCCCCTGACACGGCCTGACTCTGTCCACAGTGGACACTTAACTTCCGAGGAGATCCCGGTGGCCAATCGCACCGTAGCCGTGCTCGCTGGTGGCCTTTCCCACGAGCGCGACGTTTCGCTCCGCTCCGGGCGCAGGCTGTCCGCCGCGCTCCGCGCCGAGGGACTGACCGTGGAGGAGTGGGACACCGACGCGGAGCTGCTCGCCAGGCTGCGCAAGGAGAAGCCGGGCGCAGTCGTCGTCGCACTGCACGGCGGTGAGGGTGAGAACGGCTCTGTGCAGACGATCCTGGAGATGTTCGACGTGCCCTTCGTCGGCACGAGCTCCGACGGCTGCCGCCGCGCATGGGACAAGCCGACCGCGAAGGCGTTGCTGCGCAAGGCCGGCTACTCCACCCCGGACTGGGTCGTGCTCCCGAGCAGCACCTTCCGCGAGCTCGGCGCGCAGGCCGTGCTCGACGCGATGGTCGATCGACTCGGCCTCCCGCTGATCCTCAAGCCGGACCAGGGCGGCTCCGCGCTCGGCACCCACGTCGTCCGTGAGGCTTCCGAACTGCCCGCCGCGATGGTCGGCTGCTTCGCGTACGGGGACACCGTGCTCGCCGAGCGCTTCATCGACGGCGTTGAGGTGGCCGTGACGGTGCTGGAGCGCGGCGATGGACCCGAGGCACTGCCCGCGGTCGAGATCGTGCCGGAGAACGGCATCTACGACTACACCGCCCGCTACACCGCCGGCCTCACTGACTTCTTCGCGCCAGCTCGGCTTTCCGAGGAGACGGCGAAGGCGGTCGAGGAACTCGCGCTCGCCGCACACAAGATCCTCGGCTTGCGCGACATCTCGCGGACCGACGCCGTGGTGGCCGCTGACGGCACCGTGCAGTTCCTCGAAGTGAACCTCTCGCCGGGGCTCACCGAGACGTCCACCGTGCCGATGGCGGTCGAAGCGTCCGGCAACGGACTCGGCTCGGTCTTCGTCGATCTCGTCGGACGCGCCATTGAACGCGGCAACTGAGCCGCCCCATCTGAGCAGGACCCGCGAGTCGTATGACACGGTCGCGGAGGACTACGTAGATGTCATCGTGCCGAGGTTCCACGTGGAACCTTTGGGTCGCGCGATGCTGTCCGCGTTCGCGGAACTCGTCGACGAACCCGTGGCCGACATCGGCTGCGGGCCCGGACAGGTCACCGCGCATCTGAACGAACTCGGCGTGCGCGCCTTCGGAATCGACTTGTCGCCAAAGATGATCGAGATCGCGCGGCGGACGTATCCGGAGCTTCGATTCGAAGTCGGCACGATGACCGCGCTCGACCTGCCCGACGGCGAACTCGGGGGCATCGTCGCGTGGTGGTCGATCTTCCACACGCCGCCGGAGTTACTGCCGACGGTCTTCGCCGAGTTTCACCGGACGCTCGCGCCGGGCGGTCATGCCGTGCTCGGCTTCCACGCCGGCGACGAACATCTGAAGCCGACGCGCGCCTACGGACACCCGGTCACCTACGAGGCGTATCGCTTGCGACCCGACCGCGTCGCCGAACTTCTGGGCGGTGCCGGATTCACGGTCACCGCCCGGCTCTTGTGGGAAGAGAACCGGCCGCAAGCCGTCTTGCTCGCGCGAAAAACAGAGCGATCCTAGGGATCACCCAACGCAGTGTTCCGCCAACGGTGAGCAATTGTCACCGTGACGAAACGACCCTGGGTGATCCCTAGTCCGTTTCCGGCGTCTGAATTGTCCCTTTTCCGTCCATGATCGAGACGATGCGCTCAAGATCGTCGACCGACCCGAATTCGAGCACGATCCGGCCTTTGCGACGACCCAAGTCGACCTTCACGCGAGTGTCGAAGGTGTCCGAGAGCCGATCGGCCAAGTCCTGCAGACCCGGCGCCAGCATCGGCTTGCGGGGAGCGGGCTTCGGCTTCGGCGGCTTCTCGCTCTTCTTGAGCGTGACCGCTTCTTCGGTCGCGCGGACCGACATACCCTCCGCGACAATGCGCGCGGCGAGCTCTTCCTGACTGCCAGCGTCCTCCAACGACAGCAGCGCACGCGCGTGCCCGGCCGAGAGGACGCCCGCGGCGACCCGGCGCTGGACGGGAAGCGGGAGCTTCAGCAACCGGATGGTGTTCGTGATGACCGGGCGGCTGCGGCCGATCCGGCTGGCGAGCTCCTCGTGGGTCACGGCGAACTCGTCGAGCAGCTGCTGATACGCGGCCGCTTCTTCGAGCGGGTTCAGCTGGACGCGGTGGATGTTCTCGAGCAGCGCGTCGCGCAGCATCGACTCGTCGGCGGTCTGCCGGACGATCGCCGGGATGAACTCGAGCTCCGCCTGCTGCGACGCACGCATGCGCCGCTCGCCCATGACGAGCTCGTACTCCTCGCCGGGAAGCTCGCGAACCACGATGGGCTGCATGAGCCCGAACTCGCGGATCGAGTGCTCCAGCTCGGCGAGCGCCTCCTCGTCGAAGACCTGGCGCGGCTGCTTCGGGTTCGGCTTGATGGAGCTGAGCGGGATCTCGCGGTAGACCGCGCCTGCCACCTCGCCGCCACCGTTCGAACCCGCGTTGGCGGCCGCCCGAGTCTTGTCCGCCTCACGGAGAACCGCCTCGGAGGCGACGCCGTTGCCGCCCGCCGCGGGCGGGGCGCCAGGCGCCGGCCCCGTCGGGATCAGCGCCGCGAGCCCCCTGCCGAGCCCTCCTCTGCGTTCGGTCACAACGTCCCCTCCTTCTTGCCGTTCACCGTGCCGCGGTTGGCCAGCTCCTTGGCCGCGTCGATGTAGCTCATAGCGCCGCGGGATCCGGGGTCGTAGGCGAGAACCGTCTGGCCGTAGCCGGGCGCCTCGGAGACCTTCACACTGCGCGGGATGACGGTCTTGAGGACCGTGTCACCGAAGTGGTTACGGACCTCCTGCGTCACCTGGTCGGCCAGCTTGGTCCGGCCGTCGTACATGGTGAGCAGAATCGTGGAGACCTCGAGGTCGGGATTGAGGTGCTTCTGCACGAGCTCGATGTTGCTCAGCAGCTGCCCCAGACCCTCCAGCGCGTAGTACTCGCACTGGATGGGGATGAGCACCTCTTGTGCCGCCACCATCGCGTTGACGGTCAGGAGACCGAGCGATGGCGGGCAGTCGATGAGGACGTAGTCGACGCCGATCTCGTCGAGCACCTCTGACGACAGCGCCTCCTTGAGCCGAGACTCACGGGAAACCATCGAGACGAGCTCGATCTCGGCACCGGCGAGGTCGATCGTGGCGGGGACGCAATAGAGGTTGGGGGACTGCGCGCTGACCGCCGCAGCCTCGGCGAGCGAGACCTCGCCGATGAGCACCTCATAGATAGAGGGGGTGCCGGAGCGGTGCTCGATGTCGAGCGCCGTGCTGGCGTTCCCCTGGGGGTCCAGGTCGATCACGAGTGTCTTGAGTCCGTGCACCGCGAGGGCAGCGGCCAGGTTGACCGTGCTGGTCGTCTTGCCGACGCCGCCCTTCTGGTTGGCGACGGTCAGGACGCGGCGGCGGTCGGGGCGAGGCAGCTGGTTCGCCTTGGGGTGGAGCACGCTCGCGGCGCGCACTGCTTCCTCGGCGATCGGCGTCCAGCCCAACTCGTGGCCGGTGCTCGCGGAGTCTGACGACGGCGGGTTCACCGGTCTAGACACCTCCTCTTGTTCTTGACGACTAGGGGGACTAACCGCGCGTGTTTCACGTGGAACATGACGCGGCCGGGGCCTTACTTCTTGCCTTTTCGTCGAGCAGGAGCGGGGAGTCGCGGGATCACGACCACCAAGCTGGGCACCTCCAACACGGCCGCGCCGACCTCGAACAGCTCGGGCGTACCGCCACCGGACCGCCGCACCGCGTCCCGGTCCCGCTCGATCTCCTCCGCGGCGCTCGCGCCCTTAAGGGCCAGCAGGATGCCCTCGGGACGCGCCAGCGGAAGACACCATCCGGCGAGCTTGGCGAGCGGAGCGACCGCACGGGCGGTGACCACATCGGCGCCGCCGAGATCGGCACGCACCTGTCGCTCCTCCGCGCGTCCTCGCACGATGGTGATGGAGAGGTCCAACTTGTCAGCCACCTCGGCGAGCCAGTCGACCCGGCGAGCCATCGGCTCCAACAGAACGATATCGAGGTCCGGTCGCGCGATCGCCAGCGGCACTCCGGGAAGGCCCGCGCCAGACCCGACGTCGACCACCCGCGCACCCTTCGGCACGCGCTCGCCGATCACCGCCGAGTTGAGAACGTGACGCTCCCACAGCCGGTCGACTTCCCGTGGGCCGATCAGCCCGCGCTCCACCCCATGCACCCGGAGCAGTTCCACGTAGGCCTCGGCTTGGTCGATGCGGTCACCGAAGACCGTGCGCGCCGCGACGGCGACGCTGTCCAAGCTCACTGAATGACTCCTCAACGCCCGCACGTTTCACGTGAAACGTGCTTCGTTCGATTGTCCCTGATGCTTGGTTTCACGTGAAACGCCACGCGTGTAATTCGACTCTTATCTCACCCGGCCGACAAAAAAGCGGCCCGCCGGATCACCGGCGGGCCGCTCTCAGTACTACCGCGTCAGGCGGGGGAGACCACCACGCGACGCTTCGGGTCTTCGCCCTCGCTCTCGCTGCGCACGCCATCGACGGCCGCGACGGCGTCGTGGACGACCTTGCGCTCGAACGGGCTCATCGGCTGGAGCCGCACGCGCTCGCCGGTCTCGATGACCGTCTGCGCGGTGGAGCGGCCGAGCTCGCGAAGCTCCTCGCGGCGGTCGGCACGCCAGCCCGCGATGTCCAGCATGAGGCGGCTGCGCGAGCCGGTCTCCTGCTGGACCGCGAGCCGGGTCAGCTCCTGCAGCGCCTCGAGCACCGTGCCGCGCGGGCCCACGAGCTTCTCGAGGTCCTCGCCACCGTCGATGCTGACGATCGCGCGGCCCGCTTCGACGTCGAGGTCGATGTCACCGTCGTAGTCGAGAAGGTCGAGCAGGCGCTCGAGGTAGTCCCCGGCGATGTCGCCTTCCTTTACCAAGGTGTCATCGTCGACGACTGCCGATCGCTGACCCTTCACCGTCTCTTCGGTCGCCTCCGAAGCTGCGGCGTCGTTCTGTTCGGCGTCGATCGTGTCGACCGTCTCCGACATCATTCGTCTCCTCTCAAGGCCTCGGCAGCGTCAGCGACGCTTCCGGCCCGACTTCTTCGTTGAGTCCGTGTCGAGGCTGGGGATCGCCGTGCCGTTCTTGGTCTTCTCGGCGTCCGAGCTCGAATCCTTGGTGCCGTTCTTGGCCGCGGAATCGCTCTGCGCGAAACCGTGGGGGGAGCCCGCCTTGGCCACCTTGCTCGGCTGGCCGGCGTTGCGCTGCGTCTTCTTCTGCTGGACCGGCTTCTGGCCGACGGCGGGCTTCTGACCCGGCTTGGGGCCGAGCGCGGAGCGCTTCTCGATGGCCTCGGCCTTCTTGGTCTCTTCTTCCTTGTCGATCTTCGTGTAGACGAGACGCTGCTGCATCAGGGTCCAGCCGTTGTTCGCGAGCCAGTAGAAGAGAAGGCCGAGCGGGAACAGCGCACCGAACACGAGCACACCGAGCGGGAAGATGTACATCGTCAGCTTGTTCATCATCGCGGTCTGCGGGGTCGCCGACTCGGGGTTCTGGCGGGCGACCGAGTGACGCGCGGTCAGGTGCGTCGCGATGCTGGCGACGATCATCAGCGGGATCGCGACCGGCGCGACGTGCCAGTGGAAGCCACCGGAGGCGTTCGCGCCACTGACGACGCTCACGCCGTTGTAGATGGCCTCACCGAGGTTGACACCGAAGAGCTTCGCGTTGACGTACGAGTCGACGCCGGCCCCGCTGAAGAAGTAGTTCTCGGTCTTCGGCATGCCGGGATGCACCGGGTTGATGGTGAACATCCGGAGCACGTGGTTCAGGCCGATGAAGACCGGGATCTGCAGCAGCATCGGCAGGCAGGAGCCGAGCGGGTTGACGCCGTGCTCCTTCTGGAGCTTCTGCATCTCCTGCGCTTGACGCTGCCGGTCGTTCGCGTACTTCTTCTGGACCTTCTTCATCTCCGGCGCGAAGTCCTGCATCTTCTTCATCGACCGGACCTGGTTCACGAACGGCTTGAACATGATGCCGCGCACGGTGAACGTCAGGAAGATGATCGCGAGGATCCACGAGACCGCGTTGGCCTCGCCGAAGACGAGCCCGAAGACCTTGTGCCAACACCACAGGATGAAGGACACGGGGTAGTAGATGAAGTCGAGCACTGAACTACTCCTCGATTGGTGTTTCAGGTCTTGGGGCGCGCCGCCAGGAGAACTTGTCCGGCACGGGGTCGCGGCCAGGCGGTGTCCACGGGCCACAGCGCAGCAGCCGCCGCGCCGCGAGATAGGAGCCGCGGGCCGCGCCGTGCCGGGTGAGTGCTTCCACCGCGTACGCGCTGCAGCTCGGATAGAAGCGGCAGGCCGGTGGGAAGAAGGGGGAGATCACCTTCCGGTAGAACCTGATGGGCAGCAGCAGGACCCACGCGACCGGGCCGGGCTTGGCCGGGTCCCGCGTGGTGGCAGCCTCAGTTTCGTTCACACCGGTGATCCGTCGTTGTTGTCGGCGCCGTGGTTCGCGCCGCGCGGGCGCAGCAGCCCGAGCCGCCGCAGTGACGCGTCGAGATCCGAGCCGAGTTCCGCGCTGGTGGCGTCCGCGGCCGGAGGTAATGCCCGTATGACCAACGAGCAGCCGGCGGGCAGTGTTCCGAGCCGCGCCGAAATGAGATGACGGAGTCGCCTGGTCACCCGGTGGCGGACCACCGAATTACCGACGGCCTTGCTCACCACAAAACCCGCCCGGGCGCCATCGGGCTGCCCTGGCGGGTCTGTGGTCAGTGCGTGCACGACGAGGCGGCGCTTGCCGGCGCGGACTCCACGCCGCATCACGGTGCGGAAGTCCTCGCCACGCCGAAGGCGGGCGGCAGCAGGCAACACGGCGCGCCTCGACGACGGCCGGATCAGGCGGACAGGGCCTCACGGCCCTTGCGGCGACGGGCGGCCAAGATGGCGCGGCCCGCGCGGGTCCGCATCCGCAGCCGGAACCCGTGGGTCCGAGCGCGTCGGCGGTTGTTCGGCTGGAAGGTGCGCTTACCCTTGCTCACGGCTCAAGTTCTCCTGGTCTCGACAGTGGGTCGCCTGTTGCGTTGACCGGCAACCGGCGTGTCGTACCTGTCGGCACGGCAGTCTGTGGTGTCTCCTACCAACGTGTGGTGTCGTAGCTCGAAGTGACGACTTCGTGGGCGCACGAAACGCACCCGCCGAAAGCGGGAGACCTTACGAGGGTACGCACCCGCTTCGGGGGAGCTGGAACCGCCCCCTCGACCACGGACCGCGACCGCTCATAAGAGCAGGCCACACCGGGTGCCGGGCACCGAATGGCAACACGCCGGGCACCGTGAAATGCTTGCACCCAACGATGACTTGTGGCAGGACGCGGCGCTTGTTAGCGTGGCCCCTCTCACAGTCGCCGGTCCAGGTGCGCAGAATAAGTGGTCCCGTAGCCGATGCGCTGCGGACACCGACGTCGAACCCGCGGGTAGAGCCGTGACGGGTCGCCGTACATTAGTGCACAGCTGTGGACAACTATGTGGATACCTGCTGCGCCGGTGAGCATATCGGTCCAAGATGAGACTCCATTGTGTGGTCTCGACTGTTCAGCCGAGTGATGACCAGTGCGTTCAGCGTCGCTTTCAGGGGGCGGCGAGGGGAGGGGAGCCGAGTAGGTGTCCGAACACCAGTACAACCTGGGGGTCATCTGGGAACAGGTGGTCCGCGAGCTCTCCGAGGGCACCCTTTCCCCGCAGCAACGTGCGTGGATGCGCGTGACCAGGCCGATCGGCCTGCTCGACGGCACCGCGCTGCTGGCCGCACCGAGCGACTTCGCCAAGGAGGCGATCGAGCGCGCGCTCCGCGGCGCGATCACCGAGGCGCTCTCCCGCAGGCTCGGCCGTCAGGTCTCGCTCGCGGTGAAGGTCGACAGCACCGAAACGGTCTCCAGCACTCCGCCCCCGTCGCCCGAGCCCCGCTATTCGGCCTCACCCGGTCGGGGGGAATCCGTCGGCAGGGAGAACGGCAGCCGCACGCTCCCCGAGCCGCCCGCTCAGCTCGAAGAAGAAGTCGTCTATCCGCCGTCGCGCCATCTCGTCGAGCAGACGAAGCCCGCTGACGCCGAGGACGACGATGAAGAGGTGGACGAGGAAGGCGAAGCGCTCGGCACCGTCCGCGAGATCTGGCCGACCTTCTCCGGCCGCCCCGTCGCCGGCCAGCCGTACACCGCGCCGGCGCAGCCGCAGACCTCGAAGACCCGGCTGAACGAGAAGTACACCTTCGACACGTTCGTCATCGGCGCGTCGAACCGGTTCGCGCACGCCGCTTCCGTCGCGGTCGCCGAAGCGCCGTCCCGCGCGTACAACCCGCTCTTCATCTGGGGCGAGTCGGGACTGGGCAAGACTCACCTGCTGCACGCGGTCGGTCACTACGCGCAGCGGCTGTTCCCCGGCATGCGCGTGCGCTACGTGTCGACGGAAGAATTCACCAACGACTTCATCAACTCGCTGCGAGACGACCGCAAGGTCGCGTTCCAGCGGCGCTACCGCGACATCGACATCCTGCTCGTCGACGACATCCAGTTCCTGGAAGGAAAAGAAGGTACGCAGGAAGAGTTCTTCCATACCTTCAACACCCTCCACAACGCGAACAAGCAGATCGTTGTTTCGTCCGACCGCCCGCCGAAGCGCCTCGAGACGCTGGAAGACCGGCTGCGCACGCGGTTCGAGTGGGGCCTGATCACCGACATCCAGCCGCCGGAACTCGAGACGCGTATCGCGATCCTCCGTAAGAAGGCCGCGCAGGACCGGCTCGACGCACCCGGTGACGTACTGGAGTTCATCGCCGCACGTGTCGAGGCGAACATCCGCGAACTCGAAGGCGCGCTCATCCGCGTCACCGCGTTCGCTTCGCTCAACCAGCAGCCGGTGGACATCGGGCTCGCCGAGATCGTGTTGCGGGACCTGATCCCCGACTCGCACGCGCCCGAGATCACCGCGCCGACCATCATGGGCGCCACGGCCGAGTTCTTCGACGTGACGCTCGACGATCTGTGCGGGCCCGGCAAGACGAAGGCGCTCGCCACCGCACGGCAGATCGCGATGTACCTCTGCCGTGAGCTGACGGACATGTCGCTCCCGAAGATCGGGCAGACCTTCGGCGGCCGCGACCACACCACGGTCATGCACGCGGACAAGAAGATCCGCAAGGAGATGGCCGAGCGCCGCCGGATCTACGATCAGGTGCAGGAGCTGACGTCGCGCATCAAGCAGCGCGCGAGGCAGTAACTCCCGCCTCTGTAGCCCAGAACGCCCCGTTTCGGAACGCATCGACGTTCCGGACGGGGCGTTCTTCATGTCCGGGGAAATTTTCTTTGTACACAAGCACTGTGGATGGCCTGTGCGCTCGTCATGAGCTTTTTTCTTTGTACACAAGGGAAAATCCCCATGGTGTGAGTAGTTGCCCCACAGGCTCGAAGTTCTCCCAACAGCGACAACGGGAAACGCTCCACAGACCGTCCACAGTGCATCCACAGGCAATCCACACCATGATCCACACGGATTCCCCAGGCAGTCCACATGCTGTACACACCTGTCGCGTGTCACCCGCACGAGCGATTCAGGTCACGGAAAGGGTCATCGGACATCCCCAGCGCCTGGGTACAAGTCCGTCCACGACTGGGGACAACCATGGGGATAACTGTGGATAGCTGTGGATGGTCACGTGGCACCTTCAAACCATCCACCGATCGCCCGAACTGTCCACGGGCCGCGTACACCGCCCGTCCACACGGTCCCGCCTACCAGGAGCTGCACAGATGGCACCTGTCCACACAATCCACAACGCTTACTACTACTGCTGTTCAAATATCTCTTGAAGAAGAACAAAAGATAAAAACAAGCGGCGGACGAAATTGGGGACAGCTCGGCGCATGTGACGACATGTCGACAAAGGCATCGCCAGGCCGAGGTGACGTGGCCCGCGGCGACGGCCTAACGTGGGTGGCCCACACCTGGTCCATCGCCGCTTCGGACCTCAGGTGCTCTTCTCGGGCCTGCACCGGGCTCGGCTGTCGAAAGGAAGCGCGCATGAAGATCCGCGTCGAGCGTGACGGGCTCGCCGACGCCGTCGCGTGGGTCGCTCGAAGCCTGCCGTCCCGGCCTCCCGTCCCCGTGCTGGGCGGTGTGCTGCTCGATGCCGGTTCGGAAGGCGGCAGCGACGCGCTGACCGTTTCCGGCTTCGACTACGAGGTCTCGGCCACGGTCGGTGTCCCCGCGACGATCGCCGACGGCGGCCGCCTGCTGGTCTCCGGCCGCCTGCTGGCCGACATCACCAAGGCGCTGCCCGCGCAGCCGGTCGAGATCGCCGTCGACGGCGCCCGCGCTTCCATCACCTGTGGCAACGCCCGGTTCTCGTTGCCGACCATGCCGGTCGAGGACTACCCGCAGCTGCCTGCCCAGCCCGCCTTCGCCGGTGAGCTCGCCGGCGACGCGTTCGGCCAGGCCGTCTCGCAGGTCGCGGTCGCGGCAGGCAAGGACGACACCCTGCCGATGCTGACCGGCATGCGGCTGGAGATCTCCGGCGACAAGCTCACCCTCGTCGCCACCGACCGCTTCCGCCTCGCCATGCGCGAGTTCACCTGGAACCCGGCCGACGGCCTCGCCGACGCCGCGGTGCTCGTGCCGGCGCGCACGCTCGCCGAAGCCGCCAAGTCGCTCGGCTCCGGTGGCGCGACGATCTCGCTCGCGCTCGCCAGCGGTGAGGGCCTGCTCGGCCTGACCGGTTCCGGCCGCTCGACCACCACCCGGCTGCTCGACGCCGAGTTCCCGCCGTATCGGCAGCTGCTGCCCGCGCAGCACTCGTCGCGCGCGGTGATCGGGGTTTCCGCGCTCGCCGACGCCATCAAGCGCGTTTCGCTCGTCGCCGAGCGAGGCACCCAGGTCCGGCTGGAGTTCGACGACGGCACGCTGCGGCTCTCGGCCGGCGGCGATGACGAAGGCAGCGCCGAAGAGGAACTCCAGGTCGACTACGAGGGCGAACCGGTCACCATCGCGTTCAACCCCGGCTACCTCGTCGACGGCCTCGGCGCGTTGCACGCCGACCGCGCGGAGCTGACGTTCACCACGCCGAACCGCCCCGCGCTGATCAAGCCAGCCGACGAGAACGGCGACCTGATCCCGGGTTACCTCTACCTGCTGATGCCGGTCCGCCTGCCCGGCTGACCCGACAATTTTCGTTACCTACCAAGGGGAACTCATGGTGCAGCTAGGTCTGATCGGCCTTGGCAAGATGGGCTTCAACATGCGCGAGCGGCTGCGTGCCGCCGGCATCGAGGTGGTCGGCTACGACCGCAACCCCGAGGTCACCGACTCGACCTCGCTCGAGGACATGGTGTCCAAACTGGACGGTCCGAGGATCGTCTGGATCATGGTGCCCGCCGGTGACCCGACGCGGCAGACGGTGGTCGAGCTGAGCAACCTGCTCGCCGAGGGCGACATGGTCATCGACGGCGGCAACTCGAAATACACCGACGACAAGGTCAACGCGGATCTGTTGGCCGCCAAGGGAATCGGGTACGTCGACGCTGGTGTCTCCGGTGGCGTGTGGGGCAAGGACAACGGGTACGGCCTGATGGTCGGCGGCGCGGCGGCGGACGTCGAGCGCGCGATGCCGATCTTCGACGCGCTGCGCCCGGACGGTCCGCGCGAGGAAGGCTTCTCGCACGCTGGCTCCGTCGGCGCCGGGCACTACGCGAAGATGATCCACAACGGCATCGAGTACGGCATGATGCAGGCCTTCGCCGAAGGCTTCGAGTTGCTCGAAGCCTCGAAGGTCGTCGAGGACGTGCCCGCGGTGATCACCGGCTGGCAGCGGGGAACCGTCGTCCGGTCCTGGCTGCTCGACCTGCTCGTCCGAGCGCTCGACGAGGACCCGGAGCTCGACGACCTCGAGGGCTACGTCGAGGATTCCGGCGAAGGCCGGTGGACGCTCGAAGAGGCCATCGACCACGCCGTGCCCGCGCCGGTCATCTCGGCCGCGCTGTTCGCCAGGTTCGCGTCGCGGCAGGAGGACTCGCCCGCGATGCGTGCGGTCGCCGCGCTGCGCAACCAGTTCGGCGGGCACGCGGTGAAGAAGGTCGGCGGGTAACCCGCGCGGCGTGTACCTCAGACATCTCCAGGTCACCGACTTCCGGTCGTGGCCGCACGCCGACCTGCCGCTCGAGCCGGGGCCGACCGTGCTCGTGGGGCAGAACGGCAGGGGCAAGACGAACCTGCTCGAAGCCATCGGGTACGTCGCCACGCTCGGCTCGCACCGCGTCGCCACCGACGCACCGCTGATCCGGTACGGCTGTGAACGCGCGCTGATCAGGGTCGCCGTCGTCAACGACGATCGCGAACTGACCGTCGAGCTCGAGGTCACCGCCGGGCGGGCCAACCGCGCGCGGGTGAACCGGGGCGCGGTCGGCAAGCCGCGTGACGTGCTGGGCATCCTGCGGACGGTGCTGTTCTCACCGGAAGACCTCGCGCTCGTGCGCGGCGACCCCGGCGAGCGGCGCCGGTTCCTCGATGACCTGCTCGTGCAACGCGCGCCGCGCTACGCAGGCGTGCGGTCGGACTACGAGAAGGTGCTTAAGCAGCGCAACGCGCTTCTCAAGACGGCAGGCAAGCGAAAGGGCACGGGCCGTGAAGACCCGTACGCGCTTTCGACGCTCGAAGTCTGGGACAACCACCTCGCCGCGGCCGGCGCGCAGCTGCTCGCGGCGCGGCTGAACCTCGTCGCGGACCTCGGCCCGCACGCGGCGGCCGCGTACATGGGCGTCGCGCCTGACTCGAGACCGGCGAAGATCGCCTACAAGTCGAGTCTCGGCGAAGCGCTGCCTGCGGAGTACGGGGTGCCGGACGGCGAGCGAGCGGATCCCGAGACGCTGGCCGGGTTGCTGACCCAGGCGATGGCGGATTCGCGCAAGGCCGAGCTCGAACGCGGGATCAGCCTGGTCGGACCGCATCGCGACGAGCTGGAGCTGATCTTGGGCGAGATGCCCGCGAAGGGCTACGCGAGCCATGGGGAGTCCTGGTCGTTCGCGCTCGCGTTGCGCCTGGGAAGCTATGAGCTTCTGCGTGGCGAAGCGGGCGAACCGGTGTTGTTGCTCGATGATGTGTTCGCGGAACTGGATCGCCGCCGCCGTTCCCGGCTGGCGGAGGTCGCGGCCGGAGCCGAGCAGGTGCTCGTGACGGCCGCTGTGGAAGAGGACGTACCCGCTGAACTGGCCGGACGCCGGTTCAAGGTGGCCGATGGAGAGCTCACCAGTGGATGATGTGATCGACTTCGCCACGCGGGGTGATCGCGTCCACAACGTTTACCCACCGATCTGGGGACAAACCTGTGGATAGTGTGGATAACACCGGGAACGAGTTATGGCCCGGCGTGACCAAAGGGCCAGATAGGACACTTGACTTAACCCACACGGGTGAGCGGGCGGCCAAGGCACCTAATTCGCGCACGCAGGGTGACAAAAGCGCTGCGCCGAACGGGGCGGAGCCTGCCAGGTCCCCCGGACGTGATCTTGTCCAGTCCGCTTTGGACGCCGCCCGTGAGAAAGCCAAGGCCCGCGGGGTGTCCCCAGGCACCCGTAAGCCTCGTGTGGGTGGTTCCGGCGGGCAGAGCCCACGCCGTCGTCGCTGGTCAGGGCCGGGCGCCGACACCCGCGACCCGCAGCCGCTCGGCAGGCTCGCTTCGCGGATCGCGCTGGAGCACGGCTGGAGCACCAGGTTGTCCACCGGCCAGGTCTTCGGGCAGTGGGGAAAACTCGTCGGCGAGGACGTCGCCGAGCACGCCCAGCCGGTCGCGCTGAAGGACGGCGAACTGACCGTTCGCGCGAGTTCCACCGCCTGGGCGACCCAGCTCCGGTTGCTGCAGGGGCAGCTTCTCGCGAAGATCGCCGCAGGTGTGGGCCATGGTGTCGTCAAGCGGATGCGTATTCAGGGCCCGACCGCGCCGAGCTGGCGCAAAGGGTTGCGCCACGTGCCAGGACGCGGTCCGCGCGACACTTACGGCTGACAGACTTCAGTGCGCCGAGACGCCTCGACTTGACACTGAGCTACAACCGGAGTCGGTCAAGGCCAAGTTCGTGCGCCTGTGAGGAAAATAGAGGTGTCCTTGCCGCATGCCAGCGGACGTGGCCAAGTAGGATGTTGCTAGAGAACGTCCGACTCGGGCGAGACGAGGAGATTCAGCGCCGGTGACCGAGAACAAGAGCGAGTACAACGCGTCGTCCATCACCGTGCTCGAAGGCCTCGAAGCGGTACGCAAGCGGCCAGGTATGTACATCGGTTCCACAGCCGAACGCGGCCTGCACCACCTCGTCCAGGAGGTCGTCGACAACTCCGTCGACGAGGCGATGGCGGGCTACGCGACCAAGGTAGAGGTTACCCTCCTCGCCGATGGCGGGGTACGTGTCGTCGACGACGGCCGAGGTATCCCGGTCGGGATGCACCCCACCGAGGGCAAGCCGACCATGGAGGTCGTCCTCACCCAGCTGCACGCGGGTGGCAAGTTCGACAGCGACTCCTACGCGGTGTCCGGCGGTCTGCACGGTGTCGGCATCTCCGTGGTGAACGCGCTGTCCACCAAGCTGCTCGCCGAGGTCAAGACCGACGGCCGGAGCTGGCGTCAGCTCTACACGAACCAGGTGCCCGGCGAGCTCGAAGACCTCGCGCCGGCGTCCGACACCGGCACCACGATCACGTTCTGGGCCGACGGTGACATCTTCGAGACGACGACCTACAACTTCGAGACGATCTCGCGGCGCCTCCAGGAGATGGCCTTCCTGAACAAGGGCCTCACCATCTCCCTGCGCGACGAGCGCGTCACCGACGAGGACACCGAAGCCGACGCCGAGGGCAAGAGCGCGCGCATCAAGGAGCGCACGTACCACTACCCGGGCGGGCTCGAGGACTTCGTCAAGCACATCAACGGCAGCAAGGACCCGATCCACAAGAACGTGATCGCGTTCGAGGCCAAGGGCCCCGGCCTCGAGGTCGAGGTGGCGATGCAGTGGAACGACGGGTTCACCCCGTCCGTGTACACCTTCGCCAACACGATCAACACGCACGAGGGCGGCACCCACGAAGAGGGCTTCCGCGCCGCGCTGACCCGCGTCGTCAACGCGTACGCGCGCGACAAGAAGCTGCTCAAGGAGAAGGACGGCAACCTGACCGGCGACGACGTGCGCGAGGGTCTCGCCGCGATCGTCTCGATCAAGCTGTCCGAGCCGCAGTTCGAGGGCCAGACCAAGACCAAGCTGGGCAACAGCGAGGCGAAGTCCTTCGTGCAGACGACGTCCAACGAGTGGCTGAGCCACTGGTTCGAGGCGAACCCGGCCGAGGCCAAGACGATCATCAACAAGTCGCTGTCCAGCGCGCAGGCCCGGATGGCCGCGCGCAAGGCACGCGACCTGGTCCGCCGCAAGGGCGCGCTGGAGATCGGCGGTCTGCCGGGCAAGCTGAAGGACTGCCGCTCCACCAACCCGGAGGAGTGCGAGCTCTACATCGTCGAGGGTGACTCGGCAGGCGGCTCGGCCAAGGAAGGCCGCGACTCGATGTACCAGGCGATCCTGCCGATCCGAGGCAAGATCATCAACGTCGAGAAGGCCCGTATCGACCGGGTGCTCAAGAACACCGAGGTCCAGTCGCTGATCACCGCGCTCGGCACCGGTATCCACGACGACTTCGAGCTCGAGAAGCTGCGCTATCACAAGATCGTGCTGATGGCCGACGCCGACGTCGACGGCCAGCACATCACCACGCTGCTGCTCACCTTCCTGTTCCGCTTCATGACCCCGCTGATCGAGCACGGTCACGTCTTCCTCTCGCGGCCGCCGCTGTACAAGATCAAGTGGCCCCGGCAGGACCCGGAGTACGCCTACTCCGACCGCGAGCGCGACGCGCTGATCCGCCAGGGCGTGGAGAACGGCAAGAAGCTCCCCAAGGACGACGCGATCCAGCGGTACAAGGGTCTCGGCGAGATGAACGCCGAAGAACTGTGGGAGACCACGATGGACCCGGCCAACCGGCTGCTCGGCCAGGTCACCCTCGACGACGCCGCGCAGGCCGACGACCTGTTCTCGGTGCTCATGGGCGAGGACGTCGAGGCACGCCGTTCCTTCATCACCCGCAATGCCAAGGATGTCCGCTTCCTGGACGTGTAGTCCACCCCGACTTCCCTAGCCCGTCCAGAACGAGAAGGACCACATGACGGAGACCTTGCCGCCGGAACACGACCGCGTCGAACCGGTCGACATCCAGCACGAGATGCAGCGTTCGTACATCGACTACGCGATGAGCGTGATCGTGTCCCGCGCGCTGCCCGACGTCCGCGACGGCCTCAAGCCGGTGCACCGTCGCGTGCTGTACTCGATGTTCGACTCGGGCTTCCGCCCCGACCGCGGGTACAACAAGTGCTCGCGCGTCGTCGGCGACGTGATGGGCAACTATCACCCGCACGGTGACTCGGCGATCTACGACGCGCTGGTCCGCCTCGCGCAGCCGTGGTCGATGCGGTACCCGCTGATCGACGGCCAGGGCAACTTCGGTTCGCCCGGCAACGACCCCGCGGCCGCCATGCGGTACACCGAGTCGCGCCTCGCGCCGCTGGCCATGCAGATGCTGGCCGGCATCGACGAGGACACCGTCGACTTCTCCGACAACTACGACGGCCGCACGCAGGAGCCGGACGTACTGCCCGCCCGATTCCCGAACCTGCTGGTCAACGGTGGTTCCGGCATCGCGGTCGGGATGGCGACCAACATCCCGCCGCACAACCTGCGCGAGGTCTCCGACGGCGTCGTCTGGGCGCTGGAGAACTGGGACGCGACCGACGACGAGCTGCTCGCGGCGCTGCTGCAGCGGATCAAGGGGCCGGACTTCCCGACCAGGGGCCTGATCCTCGGCGGCTCCGGCATCGAGGACGCGTACCGCACCGGCCGCGGTTCGGTCCGGATGCGCGCGGTCGTCGAGGTCGACGAGGACGCCAAGGGTCGCACGATCCTGGTGGTCACCGAGCTGCCGTTCCAGGTGAACCCGGACAACCTGGTCGAGAACATCGCCGCGCTGGTGCGCGACGGGAAGCTCACCGGCATCGCCGACATCGCGGACGAGTCGAACAGCCGCAAGGGCATGCGCATCGTGATCACGCTCAAGCGGGACGCGGTCGCCAAGGTCGTGCTGAACAACCTCTACAAGCACACCCAGCTGCAGTACAACTTCGGCGTCAACATGCTGGCGCTGGTCGACGGCGTTCCGCGCACCCTGCGGCTCGACCAGATGATCCGCCACTACGTGAACCACCAGGTCGAGGTCATCGTCCGGCGGACCAAGTACCGCCTGCGCAAGGCCGAGGAGCGGGCCCACATCCTGCGCGGCCTGGTCAAGGCCCTCGACATGCTCGACGAGGTCATCGCGCTGATCCGGCGCTCGCCGTCGGCCGACGAGGCCAGGCCCGGCCTGATGAACCTGCTCGAGATCGACGAGATCCAGGCCACCGCGATCCTCGACATGCAGCTGCGCCGCCTGGCCGCACTGGAACGTCAGAAGATCATCGACGAGCTGGCCGAGATCGAAGAGACGATCGCGGACCTGAACGACATCCTGGCCCGCCCGGAGCGTCAGCGGCAGATCATCCGTGACGAGCTCATGGAGATCGTCGACAAGTACGGCGACGACCGGCGCACCCAGATCATCCCGTTCGACGGCGACGTGTCGATCGAAGACCTGATCGCGGTCGAGGACGTGGTCGTCACGATCACCCGCACCGGCTACGCGAAGCGCACCAAGACCGACCTCTACCGTTCGCAGAAGCGCGGCGGCAAGGGCGTGCAGGGCGCGACGCTGAAGCAGGACGACATCGTCCAGCACTTCTTCGTCTGCTCCACGCACGACTGGATCCTGTTCTTCACGAACAAGGGCCGGGTCTACCGCGCCAAGGCGTACGAGCTGCCGGAGGCGAACCGCAACGCGCGCGGCCAGCATGTCGCGAACCTGCTCGCGTTCCAGCCGGACGAGCAGATCGCCCAGGTCATCGAGATCCCCAACTACGAGGTCGCGCCGTACCTGGTGCTCGCCACGCAGAAGGGTCTCGTCAAGAAGACCAAGCTGACCGACTTCGACTCCAACCGCGCTGGCGGCCTCATCGCCATCAACCTGCGCGAAGAGGACGAACTGGTCGGCGCCGTGCTCGCGGCCGCGGAAGACGACCTGCTGCTGGTTTCGGCGGGCGGCCAGTCCATCCGCTTCCACGCCACCGACGAGGCGCTCCGCCCGATGGGCCGTGCGACGTCAGGTGTGCTCGGCATGCGCTTCAACGACGGTGACGAGCTGCTCGCCATCAGCGTGGTCAAGCCGGAGAAGTTCCTGCTGGTCGCGACCGACGGCGGATACGGCAAGCGGACCCCGATCGAGGACTACCCGGTCCAGGGCCGCGGCGGC
Source organism: Amycolatopsis sp. NPDC059657 (assembly GCF_042734395.1). Taxonomy (NCBI): domain Bacteria; kingdom Bacillati; phylum Actinomycetota; class Actinomycetes; order Pseudonocardiales; family Pseudonocardiaceae; genus Amycolatopsis; species Amycolatopsis sp. NPDC059657. The sequence goes on from NZ_JBHWEB010000002.1 coordinate 200,340, forward strand.
AAGGGCGTGCTCACCATCCAGCATGACCAGCGACGTGGCAGGCTGGTGGGAGCGCTCATCGTCGACGTCGACGACGAGCTCTACGCCATCACCTCCAGTGGCGGTGTCATCAGGACTCCGGCGGACCAGGTGCGCAAGGCCGGTCGGCAGACCAAGGGCGTTCGCTTGATGAATCTCGGCGAAGGAACAACTCTTCTCGCCGTGGCACGCAACGCGGACGAGCCCTCAGACGTCGCCAACGGTAGTAATGATGAAGGAGAAGAAGACACCACGACAGCGCCGGAGAACTAGCGGTGCCGAGCACGGGTAAGGATTGACTCTTCGTGACACCATCCGACAAGTCCGAAACGACCGGCGTTTCGGCGCCGCCCTGGCAGCGTGACGGCAACGGCTCGCCCGCCGAGGAGCACGAAGGTCAGGCTGTGGCCGACACCGACGAGACGATTCGCATGAAGCAGGAGGACGTCCCGGCGGCTTCCCAGGACTACCACCCTGGCACCGGCGACTTCCCTGCGGTCACCGGCACAGCGGCACGCCGCCTCTTCGGCGACGCGGCCGAGGACGAGAAAACCCGCGAGACGGCCATCCCGTCCGCGTCTCGTTCCCGGCCGGCGCCGACGGCACTGCGCCGCCCCGGCCGCGGCCCCCGCCGAGCCAGCCTGCAGATCAAGCGCTTCGACCCGTGGTCTGTGCTCAAGCTCTCACTGGTGCTCGGCCTGGCGATGTTCTTCGTCTGGCTGGTCGCCGTCGGCGTCCTCTACACCGTCCTCGACGGCATGGGCGTCTGGGACAAGCTCAACGGCACCTACTCGTCGCTCGTCGGCGGCGAAGGCGCCAACGCACCCACGGATCCGCTGATCAGCGCCGGTCGCGTCTTCGGAATCGCGGCCATCCTCGGCGCGATCAACATCGTCCTGGTGTCGGCGTTGGCCACGGTCAGCGCGTTCATCTACAACGTCTCGGCGGACCTCGCAGGCGGTCTCGAGGTCACCCTGTCGGAGCGAGAGTAACCCGGTTGCAGGGCGCTCCCGGGCGTCCTGTAATCTACTTTTCGTTCCACGGGCCCATAGCTCAGGTGGTTAGAGCGCTTCGCTGATAACGAAGAGGTCCCAGGTTCAAGTCCTGGTGGGCCCACCCGATGGAAAGCCGGTTCGCATTCGCGGACCGGCTTTCTTGTTTGCCGTGGGGGTGGCAATGGGTGAATACGACTTCGGGATCGACGGGTATCAGCCGAAGTGGCTCAACACGGTGCCCGAGCTCACTGCGGCACACGGCGAGCGACTGGCCTCGCTGACCGGGCGGACACTCACGAACAGTTGGCTCGTCTGGGAACCCACCTGGGAGAGATGGTTCTCCGACTGTCCGGTCGTGCTCGACTTCGAAGGCGACCACGTCGAGTTCAACCACCAGAAATACACCGACCTGTCGATCACCTGGAACGTGATCGACCTTGAGCAACCGGTGAGATGGTCGAGCAAGGCCGAGGTTCCCAGTGTCTGGCGTGACGACGTCTCCGAAGGTCTGTCCGCGCTGCGGGGACAGACCTTGAAGACCGTCCTGCTGCTGGAGCGGGACGCTGGCGGCGACCTCGCTGTCGGGTTCGTCTTCAGCGAAGGCCAGCTGACCATTCACAACGGTTGCGATGCCAACGCCCTCGACTTCGATGTGCTGGACTCCCACTTCCGGCGGCACCGGCTGGGCTGACCTTGTTCCACGTGGAACAAGACACCGGTGCCAACCCGTCGGACAGCCGTCTTGTAACATGGCAAAGCAAGCCGAGCAAGTTGTCGAGGAAGAGGGGGCTTCACCGTGAAGAAGCTGCTGGCACTCGCCGCCGTCGCAGGCGCCGTGTTGTTCGTGGTCAAGCGGAACAAGGCTGCGAAGGCCGAGGCCGACCTGTGGCGCGAGGCCACCGCCCCGACCGAGCGCCCGCTCGGCGCCGTCTCCACCAACGGCAGCGCGCCCGCCAAGGCGAGCTCCTCGGACGCGGCCAACAACTGAATCTTCCCCGTGGGTGACGCGAGTCGCCCACGTCCGGGGCTGTAGCTCAATTGGTAGAGCACCGCCTTTGCAAGGCGGGGGTCAGGGGTTCGATTCCCCTCAGCTCCACATAGCCTGACCAGGCGTTTAGCGCCGGTTCCCACGCTTTCAGTTGACAACTGGGAGCTATGGTGGGAGCGAGTAAGATCGTCACATGGCCAAACGGTCGACCAGCAAGAGTCGTGGGCGTGGCGAAATCGAGCGCCGCGGTGGATCGCTGCGCGTTCGGGTCTACGCCGGACTCGATCCGCTGACCGGCAAACGCCTGTACCTCACCGAGTCGACGGACGACGAGAACGAAGCCGAGCGCATCCTCACTCGCCTTGTAGCCCAGGTTGACGAGGAACGCCACGCCCGTACGAAGGGCACGCTTCGGATTGCGCTCGCCGACTGGTTGCGTTTGCTCGAAATCGAAGACAGTACCCGCGAGACGTACGAGATGTACGCCCGCCGTTTCCTGTACCCCGCACTCGGCGCTGTCCCCCTCGCGAAGATAAGCGCCCGCGTACTCGAAGAGTTTTACGCCGACCTGCGGCGTTGCCGCGCTCGGTGCGACGGCAAGCCGTTTGTCGAGCACCGTGTCGATGGGCCGCACGAGTGCAGGACGGTCAAGCACAAGCGTCCGCCAGGTCGGCCACCCGCCAGCGGCTATCCGCCCCATGATTGCGCCGCGACCGGCTGTGTCGTAACGGAATGCCTTGCACACACGTGCCGCCCTCTCGGCAAAGCCACGATCCTGAAGTTGCACTTCATGCTCAGCGGCACCTTTGCAGCCGCCATGCGGTGGGACTGGATCAAAAGCAACCCGGCCGACATTGCTCGGAAGCCGAAGCCGCCGGCGCCGGACCCCGACCCGCCCAGTCCTGAGGAAGTCGGGCGGATCGTTGCTGCCGCGTGGGAGCAAGACGAGAACTGGGGAACGCTCGTGTGGTTGGTTATGGTCACAGGTGTTCGCCGCGGTGAACTCCTTCGCATTCGCTGGCGGGACGTCGATTTCGACAAGGGCGAGTTGGCCGTCCACAAGACCAAGACCCACAAGCCGAGAAGGATTGCGCTCGACGCCGCCACAGTGGACGTTCTGCATGACCTGCGCGCACACTACGAAGACCGCATGCGCGCGCTCGATCTCGCGCCGGTGCCCGACGCTTACCTTTTCTCGTACGCGGATGCGTATGACCGACCTTGCGACCCGTCGGGCGTTACCCATCGATACGGCCGTATGTGCGCTGGAATCGGCATCGATAGCCATCTACATGCCCTTCGGCACTACACCGCCACCGAACTCATCACCGCAGGGGTGGATATCCGAACCGTCGCCGGCCGACTCGGTCATGGCGGAGGCGGAGTAACGACTCTTCGCGTCTACGCGGCTTGGGTCGCTGAGGCCGACCGCCGTGCCGCCGACCTCCTGGGAGGTCGGCTGACTCCGCCACGCCGAACAAAGAAGTCGGCAGGCTGACCGATGGACTTGACCGTTCCGCCCGCCGTCGTGGCCGCGGTATCTGCACGTTGGCCGGATCGCGGTGCGGACTGGGAGTCGTCGGTGGCCAGCGAGCTTGTTGAACTCTGTCGCCGCTTCGACTGCCAACCAACGGAAGTACTGAATGCACGCTACGGCCTCGTGGTGGCGGTGAACAGCAGCGTTGGCCCGCTCGTACTGAAGTCCACTCCCGACCCGGATGGCGCTCGTCAAGCTGCTGCAGCTAGACAACTCGCTGAGCTCGGCATCGGTCCTGCCGTCCACGATGTGGTCCAGTTCGAGTTCAGCACATGGACTGTCATGGACTGCGTGCAACCCGGCACCCATGCGATCAGGTCCGCATCCCTGCCCGAACTCGCTGAGCTCTTGCGTCCATTCAGAACTGCGCCTGCCACGTTTGAATTTCCTCCGATCTCGTTATGGCTGAAAGCGCGCCTGGTCGACGACAGCGTCGTCGACCTACCGCCGGGCATCCCTGCCGCAGGCCTTAAGGAGCGCGAACGCGCGCTGCCTGTTCTTGCCGCGCTTGTAGACAACGAGTCTGGACGCCTTTGTCATGGTGACGTGTCGTCCGGCAATGTTCTTCGGGGCGTTTCAGGGCTCCAGCTGATCGATCCGCGTGCTGTGTCCGGCGACGTCGAGTACGACGTGGCGGTTCTTGCACTCAAGGCGGGTCGCAAGGTCGCCGATTTGGCTCAGCTGCTCGGGGTTGACACCGCCCGCGCAGAAGCATGGGGGACGGTCGCCATAGCCGCGCGCGTCTAGTGTGGAGCGTTCACAACAGACATAGAGCGACCGTCGACTTCGAGCAGTTCAGTCATGTCGTCGACGATCGCGTCAGGCCCTAGCTGCTCGAAGCGTTCGCGCTTCCCTGGTTTGTTGGCGTACGCGACAACTGGTGCAGTCGCCGAGCGCGCCGCCTCTATATCGGTAGCCGAATCGCCGAGCATGAGGCACTGACGAATGTCCAGGCCCAGAATTTTTGCGCCGTCGAGCAGGAGGTGGGGGTGCGGCTTAAGCAGAGCAGGGTTGGGGTCAACCCTTGAAGCTATACCTGTCACGTACTGGTCCAGGTCGTGCTGTGCGAGGTAGGCCCGGACCGCCGCCGCCGAGTTGTTGCTGACGACCACCACGCGCCGGCCGGACTCCTTGAAATGCCGGAGGACGGTGTCCGCCCCCGGCGTCGCCTCTGCCTTCCGCACAGCCGTGGTCTCAAGTTCGGCGAGTTCCGCTTCCGCCCGGGTCGCCGCCAGCGGTTTGAACTGCGCGACGTGGTAGAGGATCTCGAACGGCTCGTTGGTCACAGGCAAGTCGACGAAGTCGAGACGAGCGCGAAGCTCACGCGCAACCGCGGCAGGGGAAAAGGCGCTGAAGACGGAGCAGACCGGCCCGTCGAAGTCGAGCAGTATCGCAGACGTTCTTGCAAAAACCGAAGCAAGTGCGCTACTGCTCATAGCTCGTAGTCCCTGCCGACTGTCGTCCAGATCGAGTCAAACCACATGCGCGACTGCCGGATGAACTGCGAGGCGAGGCTGTCTTCGTTTCCGTCGCCGGAGTGATGGAAAAGTGTGGCGTCCTTGCCCATCAGGTCCCAGATAGCAGTTTCCTCGCCGTCGAGCTTGAGTCTGTGCTCTTGGACGGGGTAGTAGCCAAAGAACGCTTCTTGATCGTTGATCAGGTAGAGCTTGAACAACGGCACGGCCGGATTGATCCGCACCTGAGCGCTGGCTGACGGTACAAGGCCGAGTTCGGCGAGCTCATTTACCGCATCGACCACGGCAAGTGTGTGACGCTGCATAATGCGTGCTGCGCGAGCTCGGAACGCTGGACTGTCCGCGAGGTCGTCGACGCGGGCTGGAAGCGTCCAAGGCTTTCCGGGGTCCGGGACGAGCAACCGCACTGAGACCGACTCGGGTCGAAGCCGACCGTCTCGAATCTTGTCGAGGGGTTCGGTAATCGCACCGTGCAGCGTCTCGCCTGAAAAGCCCGCGAAATCGACTGTCACATTGGGCTGTTCGAACGCCCGCTCAAGGTGCGAGCGCAGGTCGACGGGGCGTTGCGTCCGCTCCCGCACGTAGACGCCACTGCCCTGACGCGAGACGACCAGGCCGTCGTCACGTAGCAGGCGAATTGCCTGCTGAACGGTCATTCGTGCCACGCCGAACCGCTGAGACAGCTCGGGTCCAGATGGCAGCTTCTCGCCGGGCTTGAACGTCTTGGTCAGGATCGCGGCGCGAAGCGCGTTTGCAACCTGCTGATACGGCGGCCGCGGGTCATCCGGGTCGAGCTCCATGGGCCAAGGGTACGGCCGTAGAGCAAGCCAGGCTAGCCAGCCTAGACAAGCTATTGACATGGCTAGCCATGCTGGGTAACTTCAAACATGCCTAGCCAACCTATACAGGTTGGCGACGGTGGAACCGGCACAGACAAAGCGACCCAGGCGGGGATGCCGCCCCGCCTGGGCCTCGCACCGGACATTTGGAGTCTCAGATGCAAGAACAAGTTACGACATCCGAGCCGCGACTCGGTCGCGAGTTGCTTCGCGACGTAGCTCTACAGAACGCCATGCGGAAGCGCACGAACGGCGTGCCGACGTACACCGTTCCTGAAGCTGCTGCGCTGCTCAGCGTGTCTCAGGAGTACGTGTACCGCCTCATCCAGGCTGACTCCTTTCCTGCTCTGCACCTGCGCCGAGGTGGGGGACAGGGGCGCTATGTGGTCCCTGCGAAAGCCGTCGAGCAACTGCTCGACTTTGCGGTTGGCGCTGGCAACTGCATCGACGTCGCCGAATGGGTTGACACGTGGCGCACGAACTCGGCTGGGGGTGCGGCCTGATGCGCACCTTTGGTGCCGCCTTGGTGGCGGCTGTGCTGATTTTCCTTGGTGTGGCGTTGAGTGACGCGCACGTCAAGGTCGCGGTCATCTGGCCGTGGTTGGTCACGCTGGGCGTGGCCGCAGCTGTGTTTGGTGCCGCTGAGCTGGCGCGGGGCAATTTGGCTCGTGCGTCGGTGGTGTCGGCCGGTCTGGTTGGTCTGTCGGTGTGGTTCGCGGGCTGGGTTCCGGTGGAGACGCCGGGGTACGGCGCGTGGCCGTGGGGCCTGGTGGGGCTGCCGGTGCTGTTGTTCGGCCTGGCGTCCGGTCTGCGTGGTCGGCGTGGTTCGAGCGGGCTGATCAGCCGGTGGTCGCGTCGTTCGCGCCGGAATGGTGGCGTGGCGTCGCGGTGGCAGATCTGGCGGGTGGCGTCGGCTTCGGCGATGCGCCGCAAGGCGAAGGTGCTCAAGCCGTCGCTGCGCCGTGCGATGTGGTGGACGCGACGACGGGTGCCGGTGATCGAGTACGCCACGCCGATCGCGAAGGTTGGCTGGCAGAAGATCTGGTCTCCGGCGGAGGACGTGACGACCCGGTTCGGTGGTCCGCGTTCGGGTAAGACCGGTGAGCTGGCGTGCCGGATTCTGGACGCGCCGGGCGCGGTGATCGCCACCTCGACCCGCACGGACCTGATCGACCTGACCGCGAAGCTGCGTGAGCGGCGCGGGCCGGTGTACGTGTTCAACCCGTCGGGGCTGGGCAAGCTGCCGTCGACGATTACGTTCGATCCTCTGTCGGGGTGCAAGAACCCGGTGACCGCGACGCACCGCGCGTCGGATTTGATCCCGGCTGACGGTGGGGATTCCGACCGTGAGCACTGGGTGAAGCAGGCCCGCCGCGCGTTGGCGACGTTGCTGCATGCCGCTGCGGTCGGCGACCTCGCGATGACCGATGTGGCCGACTGGGTTGCGGACCCGGAAGGTTCGACCGATGAGGTGCTGCGTCTGCTGCGTCGCTCGCCGGAGCCGTCGTTTTCGACTGCGGCTCAGCAGTTCCTGACCACGAATGACCGCACGCGGTCGTCGATCACGACCACGATCATGCCCGCGCTGGAGTGGCTGACCGACCCGAACGCGAAAGCCGCCGCGGCACCTGGGGGCGCGTTCGACGTCGCCGAACTGCTGGAGCAGCGCGCCACGGTGTACATGCTCGGCGCCGAGGAAGGCCACACCGCGTCGCTGGTCGCAGCGTTGACCTCGCACTTGGCGCGGGAGGCGCGCCGGATCGCGGCCGAGTCGCCCGGTGGGCGGCTGGACCCGGCGCTGACGCTGGTGCTCGACGAGGCCGCGCTCGTGTCGCCGGTGCCGCTGGACAAGTGGACCGCGGACATGGGCGGGCGCAACATCACCATCCACATCGGCGCGCAGAGCAGGGCTCAGCTGCGCGATCGGTGGGGTAACACCGGATGCGCGGCGATCATGACGAACTCCGCAACGGTGCTGATCCTTGCCGGGTCCCGCGATGACGAGGACTTGAAGGCGTATTCGCTGCTCACGTCCGAGCGGCACGAGATGGTCGAGACCGAGGACGTCGACGGGCATGTGACCGGGCGGACTCCGCAGCTGGTGCCGGTGCTCTCGCCGGGGCAGATCTCGCAGTTGCCGGAGCTGCACGCGGTGATCGTGCGCCGGGGGATGCCCGCCGCGATCGGGCGCTTGCAGATGGCGTGGAAGCGCGGCGACGTCAAGGCCGCCGAGCGCCGCGAGCGCTGGATCGAGCTGCGCGAACGGGTCGTCACGCGCCGGGACGAGCACATCGAGCGGTTCGCGAATTGGTTCAACGCCGTCGCCGACCGGGTCAACCCGTGGGTCGAGCGCACGCTCGACCGCCTCAGCGGCACGAAGACGACCAGCGACGACCCGAGCGGCGCGTGGCGTCCGGTGATCTCGGCCGACGCGACCCGTCTCGACGAGGACCCGTTCGCGCGGCTGGACGCCGAACTGTCCGCCGTGCCGGGCGACCGCCAGGCCAGCGACGACACCACTGAGGGAGGCACCCGATGAACGCGATGACGATGCGCATTCAGGCGAGCTTGCCTGTCGGGAACGCGGAACTGGTGGCGACTTATCGACCGCAGGAGCCGTTCGGTGTACTGCTGGACTTCTCCAATCTGTACCCCGGCACGGAGTGGATGGTCAGCCGCGACCTGCTGGCCGCCGCGCTGAGGCACGGGCACGCCGGCCACGCCGCCGGGGCCATCCACGTCACCGCGCGCGGCGACCTGGTGGTGCTTGCCCTGACGGGCTCGACGGGCACGGCCACGGTCGTGTTCCGCCGCGACGACGTCGCCGAGTTGGTCAACCGCACACATCGCTTGGTGCGTCCCGGCGACGAGTCCTTGGTTCTGGACTGGTCGGACATCACCGACTTTCCGGGGGTGTCGCTGTGAACCCGCCACCGAACCCCACCGCCACACGGCCCGCGCGGCCGAGGGTGTGGCTGGTCGCCGGGCTCGGCGCCGCACCCGAACCCGCCGATTGCCCGCAGGTGCGTGACGGGCTGATGCGGTGCTGGTGCCACGGCCCCGACGGGCAATGGCACACCACCGACGGCCGCCACCACGCCGCCTGGTCCGAACTGCACAACCGCTTCGACCTCGTGGAGGTGACCCGATGAGCACCGACCCGAACTCAGCTTTCCCCAGGTCGCGCGTGCAGGCCGTGATCGACGCGATCGCCCGCCAGGTGACCGATCCGGCGGACGCGGCGCTGTTCGCGACCACCCGAGCGCTGGTGGACATCGTCGTGTGGCGCGTTGTGCACGGCCAGACCGTCGAGCAGATCACCCAATTCCTCGCCGACAACGTCACCCCGGACGCGGCGTC